>JAUIMA010000464.1 GCA_030432675.1 Candidatus Hydrogenedentota bacterium
TATCATGGTTGTCGCATCGAGGTTTACATTAGCATGTTTTCCTACTTCAACCGAAGTTTGCTCAGCAACAACAGTCAACGGTAAGCTAAATAACATTGTAAATACGATGCGATTTATAGTATTCATTTATTTAAGCTTTTTAATTCGTTCAACTTGGCTTATTACATCAGTTAAACGGATACCAAATTTATCATTAACAACAACCACTTCGCCATGTGCTATTAAAGTCCCATTAACTAACACATCCAAAGCTTCACCTGCGACACCGGCCACCCCGGCGAGGTGGTCCAGTGTTTCGCCGTCGACGCGTTGCAGGATGTGGTAGGTGTATTTCTTGCCACTGAGTTTGCCCGCGTCATAGATGCGGATTACGTGGGGGGAGCGGGCGAGGTCCCGGGCCGTGTTGAGGGTGATTTCGGCGGCCTGAATGGCCTGCTTTTTCTGGCCTCGCTGAATCCGGTCCACCTTCAGCGCCACAAACTGAGGGATGTGGGGGTTCTCCCGATTCACGGCATCGTAGACGCGGCCAAACTGGCCGATGCCGAGTTGACGGACGAGGGTGAATCCCATCTCGTCGAAGGCGCGCCCCACTTTTTTCCAGGCGGCCAGGTCGTCGGCATCTTGAATTCCGTAGCGTCCCACCACAGGCGAGGGCGTGGCAATCTTCCGCTTCTTGACCCAGGACCAGTCCATGGGGAGCATGGCCTGGGTCGGGTCGGGCATGACGCCTGCCAGGCTGAGGCGGAGATAGCATTGATCCAGGTATTCGCGCACGAGGACCTGCGCAATGTCCTGGTTGTGCCGACATCCCTTTTCGGTGATGAAGAAGCGTAGTTCATTGAGCAGCCTGAAATAGGGATGTCGCTCATAGAGCCGGGACCGCTCGATGTCCTCCCGTTTGCTGTGGTATTTCTCAAAGAGTTCGCCGGCCTTGTTGGGAATCAGTTTGCGTTTGGACACGTCCTTAAAGAGGAGATTGATGGCGAGCAGGCACATTTTCGTGGTGACGTCGATGCGCTCGACGAAGTCGTCCCGGGGCGCACTGGAGCGGGCCAGTTTGGAGAGGATCCCCTGCATCAGTGGCCAGGCCACACCCAGCAGACGGGTGGGTTTTTCGGCGTCCAGCAACGCTTCGGCATCGTCGAGGAAGTCGCGCACCAAATCGGATTGGACCACGATATTGTTTTCCATGGGGTGGAGCGCTTCATCGAAGCGGACCTCCCGCGTGACGTCAGAGGGCAGGGCGGCGCTGAGATAGAGGTTCAGAGCGGCGCCGCCGTTGGTCTTGTTTCCGAAGATCAGTTCGTCAAAGACTGGGCCCACATGGTCTTGTTCGTGAGCACTATCGGCAATGACGGCGTAGGCCCCATTCAACGCGCGTGCGAGGGGCTGGGAGTCGGGGGTTTCCGGGCGAAAGAGCAGAAAGCGGGCGTTGTCGTCCCAGAGAATCGCCAGGTGGATGTTACGCACATAGCGGTCTTCTCGCGCCATGTTGAGGTAGGCTTCCCAGGCTTCGGGTTCACCTGCGAAAACGGTGTTGGAAAACTCTGTTTTTACGCGGGTGCGCAGGGCATCATGGGTCACACCTTTCGATGGTTTGGGCGGCCGTAACCACTGACCGGCCCGGTATAGATCCCATAATGTCATGGTGTCTCCGATTCAATCCGGGTATCGCCTTCGGTGCCTGGGTCGCCCCGAAAGGCCGTCCCGCTAGCGGGTGGTCGCGAGGCGGTGGGAAGGGGGCGTTTTTCTCCCGTCCCGACGCTGCTTCCTGGGGGTGAATTCAGCTGAATTCTCCGCGGATGTAGTCCTGGGTGTACTTTTCCTGGGGGGCCTCAAAGAGCCGGTCCGAGTCGCCGAATTCCACCAGGTAACCGGTCCGGCTGCCCTCCGTCGTGTCCACATAAAGGAAGCCGGTTTTGTCGGCCACACGCTGGGCCTGCTGTAGATTGTGGGTTACGATGGCAATGGTATATTTCTCTTTCAGCTCGAGCATGAGCTCTTCCACCTTGCGCGTGGCGATGGGATCGAGGGCGGAGCAGGGCTCATCCATCAGGAGTACCTCGGGCTCGGTGGCGATGGCGCGGGCGATACAAAGGCGCTGCTGCTGGCCACCGGAGAGGGAGAGGCCGCTCTTGTGCAGCTTGTCTTTGACCTCATCCCAGAGGGCGGCACCACGGAGGGCCATCTCCACCCGCTCTTCTTTGTTGCCCTTGAAGCGGTTCAGTTTGAGGCCGAAGGCCACGTTGTTGAAGATGCTCATGGAGAAGGGGTTGGGCTGCTGGAAGACCATTCCGATATGGCGGCGGATGGCGACGGGGTCGATGGCGGGGTCATAGATGTCCCGCCCGAGAAAGTTCACCCGTCCTTCGAAGCGAAAGCCACGGACAAGGTCGTTCATGCGGTTGAGGCATCGTAGGACCGTGCTCTTGCCACAGCCGGAGGGGCCGATGAAGGCGGTGATGGCGCCCTTGTGGATGGGGACGTAGGTATCGCGCACGGCTTTGAAGTTGCCGTAATACAGCTCGCGAATGTCACACTCGATGACCACGTCATGTTGCGGCGTGTTCGTTGTGGTGGATTCCATCGTTTCTGCGTTGGTCATGCTGTGAAGTACTCCTTGCACCACGTCGGTTCGGTGCGGGGGGATGGTGTCTAATCAATGCGGCGGCGGGAAATGGCCTGTCCGATGAGATTTGCCGTCAGGACCAGGAGCACCAGAACCAGGGCTGCTGCCCAGGCCAGTTCCACCTGATTCTGAAAGGGGACGCCCGAAAAATTGTATATCAATACGGCGAGGGAGGCGGTAGGCTGCATGAGCTCCACGTTGCCCCCGGCGGAGATCCAATAGTTGCTGAAGAGGGCTGTAAAGAGCAGGGGTGCGGTTTCACCGGCAGCCCGGGCAACGGCCAGCATGACACCGGTGAGGATTCCCGGAAGGCTGGTAGGGAGGAGCACCATCCAGACACATTGAAAGTCGGTGGCCCCCATACCGATGGCGGCCTCTTTCATCTTGCGGGGCACCATGCGTAACGCCTCTTCGGCGGTCAGCATGACAGTGGGCAGCATGAGGATAGAGAGGGCCACGCCCCCGGCGACGGCGGAGAAGCCGCCGGTCAAGAGCACAACGGCCCCGTAGGCGAAGACGCCGGCCAGGATGGAGGGAAAGCCGGTCAGGACTTTGCCGCAAAAGCGCACCGTCTTGGCCAGGCGGGAATCGGGGGCGGTTTCCGCGAGGAAGAGGGCGGCGAGGACGCCCATAGGGACGGCAATGGCGGCAGCTATGCCGACCATGATGACGGTGCCAAGGATGGCGTTGCCAAAGCCGCCGCCTTCCTGCATAGGGCCGGGGGGCAGCTCGTAGAAGAGGGCGAAACTCAGACTCTTTCCGCCCCGATAAAAGAGCATCAGCACGACGGAAAAGAGGGGGACGAGGGCAAGGAGCGTCAAGATGCCTACGACGGCGCTCATCGCAAAGCTGAAGAGGGACTGCTTGTTCCGCAGACTCTTTTCCAGGTGACGGGTGTCCGGCGTGGGAGTCGAGGGGGCGCTGGGATGTATGTTGGCACTCATCGCACTTCCTCCAGGTTCTTAGATGCCCGCTGTAAGATGGCCGCGCCAATAATATTGACGATGAGCGTGATGGCGAGCAAAACGAGGGCGGCATACATGAGTACGCCCACTTCCTTCTGGCCGGCTTCCGGGAAATTGTTGGCGAGGAGTGCGGCCAGGGTGTTGGCGGGGGAGAAGAGGGAGACGCTGATGACATTGGCGTTTCCGACCAGCATAGCCAGCGCCATGGTCTCTCCAAGGGCACGTCCGAAGGCCAACACCACCGCGCCAAAGAGTCCCGTGGCGGAGGTGGGGAGGATGACATAGAGAATGGCTTCCCAGCGGGTGGCGGCCATGCCGTAGGCGGCCTCCCGCAGCTTGTTCGGCACGGCATTCAGGGCGTCTCGTGAAATGGCAGCAATCGTGGGCAGAATCATGATGGCGAGAACGAGTGATGCCGGAAGCAGGCCGGGTCCGCTCAGGGGGGTGCCGAACGCGGGGAACCACCCCAGGGCTTCATGGAGGTAGTTCGCCACCGGACGTATCATGGGGATGACGACGAAAATACCCCACAGGCCGTAGACCACACTGGGGATGGCCGCGAGTAGTTCCACCAGGTTCTTGAGGAGGTGCTCCAGCTGCTCGGGAAGGCGTCCCCACAGGGGGTGATACTGGAGATGAACGGCTTTGAGCAGGGCAAAGACGCCGCCGCTGAGGAAGCCTTCGGTGAGAAAGATGGCGACGGAAACACCGAACACGGTGCCGATCAGCAGGGCGAGTAAGGAGCTGTAGAGGGTGCCCCAGATTTCCGGGAGGATGCCGTATTCGCCGGTGTTGGCGTCCCAGGTGGTGCCGGTGATAAAGCCGAGGCCGTGTTCCCGAAAGGCGGGTATGGCTTCCCAGGTGATCATGCAGACGATATAGACGACCAGGGCCACGGACAACCAGGCAAAGGCGAAGGTGGAAAGGCGAAAGGCTTTGTTCGCCGTACGCTGTCCCGAAGTGGGTGGCTGGGAGATAGACATGCCTCAGGGCACCTTATGGTCGGGCGGGCCCCCTGGGGGAGCCCGCCGTGCAACGATCGTATCCATACGCGGAGCGCGTGCGCCCCGCGAAGATTCAGGAGATGGTGTCGAGGGCCGCCTTGACCTTGGCGACCACATTTTCCGGTAAGGGGATGTAGCCGAGGGATTCGCTTTCAGCCTGGCCGGTGTCGAGGCAGTAGTTCACCACCTCTTTGAGCAAGGATGCTTTGGCAGGGTCTTCATAGGTCTTGTAGCAAAGCAACCAGGTGTAGGTGACGATGGGATAGCTGGCTTCCCCGTCAGGATCGGAGATCCAGAGGATCAGGTCTTCGGGCATTTCGGCCCTGGAGAGGGCGGCCTGGGCGGATGCCGTGGAGGGGGCGACGAAGGCACCGCTCTTGTTCTGCAGCGAAGCCGTGGGGAGGTCTTGCCCCTTGGCGTAGCCGTATTCCACATAGCCGATGGCGCCGGGCGTGGTCATGAT
>JAUIMA010000465.1 GCA_030432675.1 Candidatus Hydrogenedentota bacterium
AGGCGAGCCATGGCTGGCTCCTCTTCACCTGGGTCGTTATGGCGGCAACCTATGCCCTTCACAGCACCTTCTACGCCGCGCAGCCGCCTGAAATCTCCTGGCCGCCCGAGCACTACTTCTGGGGTGCCAACAGCTTTCTCACCGCGTGTTTTCTTTTTTTCACCCTCGCGGCCATCATTGAAGGGCGGCGGGCCGGACCTTATCGCCCCATGGTTGCGCCCCTTGCTGCGGTCAACACGATTGTCTATTACATCCTGGCTTTTCGTGCGCTGGAGACCCGTTTCACCGAACATACGTGGATATTCCAGGTTTGCCTGGGTACATTCCTGCTGGTTTGCGCGGTGTGTGCCGAAACCCGCGGCAAACGAAGCAATCACCTCTTCCAGGTCTTTTCCCTGGCTTCCATCGTCGTATTCACCCTTTCCCTGCAGGCTGCACTTTCCACCGAATTTTTCGTGGCGGGCATGGCCCTGGAATGTGTTGCACTTACCCTATTCTTCCAACGTTCCGGCGTCGTAGGCTTTAAAGTGATTGAGCTTTTCCTCATGATAGCCACCAGTGCGGCGGTCCTGACTACCGCAGGTACCACGGCACCGGTGCAACTGGGAGAATGGCTGATCCCGACAAATCGCTTTGCAGGTGCTACGGTCGCGCTTCTATTTCTGTTGACGGCCTGGATTTATGAAAAGTTCACGGTAGGGCGACAACCCGAGCGACGGACTCACAGCGGACACTGGTTTCTGGCTGACACCCGACTGGATTGGAGCGGTGGGTCTATGTCTATGGCCCATGCGGCCTTCGGCTGTTTCGTCTTACTGACGCTGACGATTCTTGAATTGAGTGAGACCCCCGAGCTGCCCTATATACTTGCTGCGGAAGCATTGATCATAACCCTCATCGGATTGGCCCTGCTGACGCCCCAGATATGCGTGGGTGCGGTCATGCTCCTCGTTGGTGCTCATGTTTGCTACCATGTTTTTCTATGGCTGCCACTGGAAGACTTTGAGTCCCAGCAAAACTATATGGCCTACACCGTCTCCCTCTCGGTCCTTACCTTTCTCGGAGGGCACGTATGGGAACGCTATCTTTGCCGCTTCCGACGGGATGGCATCGACTGGGAACACCACATCATCGCAGCAGTGCCCTTTCTCATCGGCACCTTCCTGCTGACCGACCTGCTCTTCCGCGAACTGGCGCCCCTTCACGTGGCGGCCGCACAGGGTGGCCTGGGCCTCGGCTTGCTGCTCGTGGGCAGTTTCAGCCGTTATACCGGCATCAAAGCCTCCGGCATCCTGGCCATGATGTTTGCCGTCCGCAGTTTCTACGAAGGTCTCAATGACCCGCAGATGCCCTTGGACCGCGAACCGTTGTTCCTGCTCTATTTTGGAATTTTCCTCGGTACCTGTATGGGTGCCGAGCGTCTCTTCGCCTTTATCAAGCGACGCGGTACGGAGACCACCAATCGAATCGAGGATGCCCTCCGCACGGTACTGGTATTTATGGTCATGGTGCTTGGGCTACTGGGACTCTATCGCTGGAGTCCGGAAGAGCACATGGTGTTTTACCTTTTGGCCTACGCGGTCTTTGTGCTCATCCTCGGTGTGGTGTTTCGGGAAAGTCGCTACCGCTGGGGAGCCCTCTTTCTACTGGGCTTCATCACCTACCGATCCTTTACGCGTTTTCAGGAGCTTCCACCACTCTATCAAGTACTCGTTTTCGCCGTTTCCGGTGTGGTACTGGTCATCGTCTCCTGGTCCTACTCCCGCCGTATCGCGCGGGCCCGTGTAGCAGCGAATACGGAAGGATCGACGCCCCACGATGGATGAATTGGAACTGGGGGCCCGTGAAGTGTGTGCTACGCTCCGCGAGGCCGGATTTCGTGCTCTTTTTGCAGGTGGATGTGTACGTGACCGACTACTGGGTGAAACACCGAAAGACTATGACATCGCCACCGATGCACTGCCGGAACAGGTCGCGGCGTGCTTTCCAAAGACCTTTACCGTCGGGGCCGCCTTTGGCGTTGTTCTGGTGGTGCACGGCGCGCTACGTTATGAAGTAGCCACCTTTAGAAAAGATGGTCCCTACCTCGACGGACGGCGACCGACCCGCGTGGATTTTGTTGATGAAATCGAAGACGCACGGCGACGTGACTTCACCATAAACGCCCTCTTTTACGATCCGGAAACCGAGCGCGTCTTAGATTACGTCGACGGGGCCAAAGACCTCGAGAAAAAACTGATCCGCTGTGTCGGTGAACCAGCCGACCGATTTTCGGAAGACCACCTGCGCCTGCTCCGCGCCATACGTTTCGCCGCGCGCATGGGATTTGCGCTTGAGTCGGCCACCCGGAACAGTATCGCGGCCCACGCCGGGGAAATCATCAAAACCAGCGCAGAACGCATCCGGGACGAATTGATCCGCATGCTCACCGAGGGTCATGCCTTTGCCAGCCTCGAATTACTCGATGATACGGGCCTGCTCTTCCACGTCCTTCCGGAAATAACCGCGATGAAGGGCGTCGAACAGCCCCCCGAATTTCATCCCGAGGGCGATGTCTTTGTACATACGCTCTTGTTGATGAAACACCTGAAAGGCCCCTGTAGCACCACCCTGGCCTTGGGGGCACTGCTCCATGATGTGGGAAAGCCCGCGACCCAGACCTTCGAAGATCGCATTCGATTTAGCCAGCATGACAAAGTGGGCGCAGAAATGGCGCGGAAAATTTGCCGCCGACTCCGTTTTTCCAATGAGGAGACTGACCAAATAACCTGGCACGTGGCCCAGCACATGCGACTGGCAGCCCTACCCAAGATGAAAGAGAGCAAGCGAAAGCGCTTCATTCGCCATGAGGGATTCGGAGAACTCCTCGAAATCTGTCGCCTGGACTGTCTGGCCAGCTTTGGCAACCTGGATACCATCAACTGGATATCCGACTATATGGCGACCGTTCCTGAAGAGGCCATGCGCCCTGAACGGCTGCTGGACGGCCGCGCACTCATCGCCATGGGCTATAGCCCTGGCCCGAAATTCAAGCCCTTCTTTCGAAAACTCGAAGATGGTCAACTGGATGGAAGCATTACGACCCGCGAGTCAGCGGAAAAGCTCGCGCGGGATTATTTTGGAAGCACCGAATAGGGGTCGTCTTACGCCGAAGTCCCGTTTAGATGCCCTTCATCCGGATTACGCCACCACCATCCAACACAACCAACAGCCCACCACCTTTCGATTCGGGCAATCGGCATACCCCCTCGGGAGCCTTTCGGGCCACTTCCCCGGTGAATTGATGTACTTCTACCAAGGCCGAGCCATTCGGTGCCACCCGCCAAAGGGCTGCCTCACCGGTGTCGGTGGAAGATGGTCCGGAGACAACCCATAGATGATTTCTTTGCCGATCCCAGTCCAGAGCCCGTATCCCCGCCCCTTTCAGGGGTAGCGTTACGACGGACCAGGAAGGCGTCGCGCCGGCTCTAAATAGGCCATCGGCCCGTGCGGAAAGCACTACCGCTTCCCCGCCGACGGTCTGAGGCCCCCGCAATCCCAGGTAGAGCCTTTCCCCATCATAGGCCAAGCCCTCGAAATTTACATCGGGGTTTACCGCATGGCCCGATATGCCTATGGAGACCCCTGCTCGCTCCAGGATCGGTGCGACGCTTTCCAGCATCTGGTACTGCTCTCCCACCACCTTCAGCTCTTCCTGTTTCTCATCCCACTTCGCTGCGAGGAGGAATTCGCGGTCAGGCCGCCGCTCTCCACCCTTCCCCTGATGAGAACCCAGCAAATATACCGCCTCGCTTCCATCGGAAGCGATGTCTTCAAAGTCCTGGATCGGAAATAATTTATCGGCTGGCGCATACGGTTTGCGCGACTTTTTCTTTCGCTCCAGCTTAACGCTGGAAACCACCAGCGGCGTTTCGTCCAACGCGGAAATGAACAACACACTCCCGACCAGCTCATCTTCCACCACTAGAAGTCCCCCGTCAACTACCGCACAGCCCGACAGCTCAAGGGGACGATCCTGCACGGGCACAATCGCTGAAACCTGCACCGATTCCATCTCTGATACCTTCTCAGCGTCCACACACGCGCCGCCAACCACCAGGAGCAGCGTAGTCAGGACTATTGCCGATATATACATTCGTGTATTTTTCCCATGGATTAAACATCAAGAAGTCACTCCGCCGCCGCAGCTGAATCATTCGACTCAGGGGTTAGGGGCTCGGGAATAAATACGGAAATCTCCGTACCCTTGCCTTCTTCGCTGGTGATGGTAATGTCGCCACCATGCTCACGGACGATCTTAAAACTACAGGCAAGGCCCAGACCGGTTCCGGAGTTGCCCTTGCTACTCACGAAGACCTGGGATAGCTGTGGAAGGATTTTCTCCGGGATACCAATTCCAGAGTCTCGAACGACGATAGTGCACGCCGTCTCGGTGCAGGAACAGGAGACACTGATGGACCCCTTGTTGTGCTCGCACGCTTCGACGGCGTTGACCAAGAGATTGACCAACACGCGATACATCCCACGTCCATCCACGTGGGCATACGGAGATTCGCTGGGCTCAAAGGAAAGTCCCACGGAACGCTTTTCCGCCCGGGCCTCAAATAAGCTGATGACATCGCGAATCAGACTATTCATTTCCGTTCGGGTGCGTTCGGGAGCTCGATCTTTTGATATGGTGAGCATGTTCATCACCAACATATCGATGCGCTCCATGGCACGACTCAGGATCGGCCACCCCCGATTCAGATAGTTTAAGTCTTCTTTCTCAATGGCCATGTTGACGAATTGGGCACCGCCCCGAATACCGGTCAGAATATTTTTTATGCAATGCCCCAATCCGGCCGTCGCCATTCCGATGGCCGCGAGCCGTTCCTGCTCAACGTTCTCACGATAGAGTCGCGCATTCTCCACCGCCACACCAACGACACGGGCGACGGCAGAGAGCAATTCAAGATCGTTCTCTGTTAAGGGATGGGTACTGCTCCCCACATCGACGTAGATGACACCCGCCACACTTTCCCGACCGTGCAATGGCGCGCACA
>JAUIMA010000466.1 GCA_030432675.1 Candidatus Hydrogenedentota bacterium
GTGGGCCGATCAGGTGCAAAATCATCGACTACTGTGGAGAAATCTCTGGACATACGCTTACCTTGAAAGGTTGTTAACCGTATCGAGTGCTTGTGCCGCGCTTCCGACCGTACGCAATGCATCCAAAACTTGCAGATTCGTCTGCAATTGGCTCGAATTATCTGAATTGTAGAGAAGGTCGATTCGTTCTTCCGTATAGAACGCATCGTAGACCTGAGAATAAAGGCCGATGGCCTGCGAGGTTACCCCCAGAATCGGGGTCACCAGGCCCGTCGAGCGACTGATGAATTCGCCCAGATTCACCAGGCGTTTCCGAGGCACATACACGATGTCGCCCGGCTGCATGACAATGTCCATACCGGTCTTAAGGATTTTCTTCACATCGATGAGTTGGACCTCGGTGTTGGACGCGTCGATTTCACGGATCAACACCACGGAATTCATCCGTGCCACCGACTCATTGAGCCCGCTGGCAGTCGTAAGCAATTGCAGTAACGTCATACCGTCCGTAAGCGGTTGGACCCCCTGGCGGCCGACAGCACCGAGAACGTAGACCAAGTTAATTCCCTCGGGAATAAACACGATATCATCGGGCAATACCGGAGTCTGGGACGCATGGGGTCCGCCCGTTTCCATATCTCGCAGATCATATTCTGAAACCGTGCGCTCTTCCCCTTCGCCGCGAACGATGAATGCCTTAACCAGCTGTCCCTGCCCGCCGACGAAGGAATCTCCACCCCGTTGGTTTACCCGCAGGCTGCCCGCCGAAATAATGGCGTCCAGCAGGCTGATGGGTTTTAGATAGGGATATTCACGGGGTGAATTGACATCCCCCATGACCGTATAGGTGCGACTGGTCGCCTGCAGAATCTGCAAGCTCACTTCAGCCTCGTAATACAACTCTTTGTAAGCGCTCTGCACGGCCTCGGTGGCCTCTTCGCGCGTAAGACCGGTCACTTTAATGTCCGGCACCCAGGGAAGAGAAATGAAGCCATCATGACGCACTTGCACCGAATCCGTATTCAGCGATTCATCATCAAAGGAGCGGAAGCCGAGCACATCGGTCGGTCCGATGCGATAGCGATCGGTAACGCCCATGTCCACCATGGCGGGAACCGTCGCGTCCCCTTCTCCGGTCTCTTCGGCGTCGGCAACAAGCAGACCGTCGGGCACATCCTCCGGTCGCGCTTCGGCAGTCGGAATGCGCACCACTTCTTGTACAACCGGATTTGCCGAACCGGTCGTAACCGCCGGGTTCGCACCGTCCTCTGTTCCCGTAGTCGTGCACCCCGACAACCAAAACGGTCCCAGCACGGCGGCAATACCAATCGTCATGTTCAGGCGTTTACTCATTCCAACTCTTCTCCTGCGAAACTAGTCCAGTTTGCCGATTCCATAGGCTTCAATCCGTCGAAGTAAGGAACTGTAACTCGTACTCAACAGCTTTGCGGCTTTTCTCCGATTCCACAATGTGTAATTCAGGGTCTCTTCGATCAGGGCCCGTTCCGCCGCCTCCGCCGCACGTCGGGCCGCCTCTTTAAGCGGTATAAAGGTTCGCTCCTCGGCCTCCCCTGCCCCGTCCATCGCATCCGTAGCAATGGTGCCAGGCTCAGGAAAGACGACACTTCCCGTAGCGTTTTCCTCCGCCAATAATAGATCAATCTGACCGGTTGTGACATATTTTTTGATACGCCCCGATAGCTCACGAACGTTTCCCGGGTAATTCAACTGGCTCAATGCTTGAAGAATTTCCGGAGTCAGGGGCGTGTACTCCTTTTTCATCATCTTACACATATTATAATTAAAGTGCTCAGATAGTAAAGAGATATCTCCCCGGCGCTCGCGAAGGGGGGGGATTTCCACCACAACTTCGCGCAGGCGAAACGATATGTCTTCGCGCAAGCGCCCGCTCGCAACGGCGGCATCCAAATCCAGGTTTGTCGCCGCAATTACCCGGGCATCGGAATGCACCGGGGCGGTCCCACCAATCCGAACGATGGGTTCCCCATCCAGGACTTGTAAGAGTTTTACTTGTACCTGGGGGGCCGTTTCGCAGATTTCATCCAGAAAAAGGGTGCCCTCGTGGGCCATTTCGAAGCGACCGGGCTTGGCGGTGTCAGCCCCGGTAAAGGCTCCGCGTTCGTAGCCAAACAGTTCACTTTCGAGAATATCCGTGGGAATACTGGGACAATTGACCTTAATAAAGGCCTTGCCGTAGCGTGGGGACCGACGGTGCAGCATCTTCGCGACAATGTCTTTGCCGGTTCCTGTCTCTCCTCGGACGAGTACCGAGAGGTCGACTTGGGCCAACCGGTCGATGAGGTCGTTTACCTCGTGAATCCGCGGATCATCACCAATGAGATGCTCGTGTAGAGGCAATTGAACGGACTCGTGTTGCCATATATCTTGCCGCTGTAAGCCGATCACCACAATCTCCTTTCCTGCAGACTTCGATCCCACCGTGGGATTGACGGGTGTTCCCCTCACTTGGGGAGCCACTTCTCCTTGCTGAAGAAGTTAAAAGCATCAAGTGTGCCAACATTTTGTCAGTTGGGCATTTATGGGTCCACACGGGGTCGATCACACTATATGTAGTGGAGAAGGGTGGTCCGGGCGGCCTGAAGCCCTAGGTAGGTGGCTATCCGCTGGCTGACTACTGCGCGTGGAGGGACCAAAATTGTTCATCACTGACAATTTTTATATCGAGAGGGGATGAAATTACGGCCTTATTGGATAGCAGTATGGCAGAATATTGGATACCAGTCAATCCATTGGGTGGCCAAAAAATTGTCTGAGCGTTCCATTTGGAACGTTATCCCAGCGCTTCTCCCCCCCACGTGGTCAACCGTTGTTCCACTCGACAAGTTCTATTCAACCTTGATAAACTTCTATACATGGCATGGGCGTCATGGGATATAGCCCTTCATGGACGGGGCAAATACCGCCCAAAACAGACCTTAACGGCGGTATATGCGGTGCCCAACACGGGTTTTTCGCAGACTGATTGCACGGCATAGAACTTGCTTCCTCTTATCCGTGTATGGAATTTGTTCACAAGCGCTGGGAGGCCACAGTGAAGACAGAATTTACCACGCTGCGACAGCTACTACAATACGAACTCTACGGAGCGCAACGGCACCGTCGATTCGTGTCGATGGTTATGGTAACCACGGAAGAGGGCATATCGGGGTTGCGTAATTTCCTGGGAAGTCATATACGCGACAGTGACGTCATCGCAGATTTCGACAGCTCTATTGCCGTTTTGATGGGAGAAACGGACAACCAGAGCGCCATGATCGCGGTGGACCGTTATAAAGGCTTTTTCGAGAGTCAACTCGATCTTCGCTTTTCTGTGGTGACCTATCCGAGTGACGGAGGAAAAGCGGAGAATCTCATCAAGATGGCCTACCGGCGCCTGAGCAAGGCCAAACAGGGCGAGGATGGTACGGTCGTCACAAGCGGCTGATTGCGAAGTACGGGTGAGCGGTGTGGGGTCTTCGTGGTCAAAGACGTCCTCGTAGAGCCGGCTTTCTACCCGGCTTGACATGGGTCCAATCGCTTGGCGAAGATGGATACCGGTCTGTCTCACCCCCCAATGGAGCTCTACTGCGTGTCCAATCTGCCCTCCCCTGATTCCTCCTCCTCTCCAAAAAACCGTAATGTGCTCGGCCTGCTCGGTCGCCTCCTGCTCATCGCGGTAATTCTGCTTGCCGCGCTGGAAATCGGTGCCCGTTTACTGAGCGGCCCCCAGAGCAATCCGGGGTTACATCGCCTGACCCAAGATTACGGACGCCTCCTCTCCCACGGGCCGGATTGGATCCGCTTCATCCCGGACAAAGAATTAAGCTACGCGTTACGCCCCCACTTCAGCCTCGATACCCGGGATGGCAGCGGTCAGACACGACATAATGCCGCGGGATTTCGCGGCCCGGGCGAATTCGGTCCTAAGAGCGACAACACCCTGCGGATCCTCTGCTTCGGTGGCTCCACCACCTATGGCGTAGGTGTGGGGGATGATCGCCATACCTATCCCGCCCAGTTGGAAACGGTGTTGAGTGGCCCCGCGCGGGAAGCGGGTTGGGATACGGTGGAGGTATTTAATCTTGGCGTCGGCGGTTACACCTCCCGAGAAATACTGGGCACGATGAAGCGTACGATTCCCGAACTGGACCCCGATATGGTGCTCATACAAAACGCCATCAACGACGTGATACCCCGTTTCTATCCAGACTTCGCGGCCGATTACCACCACTTTCGTACCCCCTTCACCGAGCTCCGTACCGACTCCTGGCGTCAAATAGCCTACCGGTCACACTTATGGCTCACGATCGCCCAGCGTGCTGGATGGGTAAAGCCCCTGTCACTTCAAAGCCAAACACAACGCCCCATGCCGGGCGTCGATGAGGCCTTGACTCAGCTGGACCAAAACCCCACCTCAGCATTCACGGATAACCTTCGGGCCATGATCGATTTGGCACGGGAAGCCGATGCAGCGGTTTGGCTTCTAACCCAACCCTATTTTGACAGTCCCCAGTTTGCCGCCCCGGATGAGGCGTCGCGCCGCCTGGAAAGTGGCTACCGAAAAGGCCTGCTCCAACACACGACCGCCGTCGAAGCCCTTGCGTTGGAACTGTCGGTGGGCTTGATCCCGTTGCACGATGACATGCCCCGACAAGCCGCCCTGTTTACCGATCCGATTCACATGAGCGCCAGGGGTAATATGGTCAAGGCAGAGCTTATCGGCGGGCGGATTGTACCGTCTCTTCCGAAATCCGATCGCTGAGTCTCAGAGACCCCACTGTTTCCGGAGCTTTGTAAGGGAAAGCTGCGTCTGCTCGGCCTGAAGGGTGGTCTTCACATAGGGCGCCGCCGTATGGGCCAGGGCAGCCAGGTACTCCAAATCAAAGAGATCGAAGAGCTGGTCGGGTTTGCTCTGGAGCACGATGATACCCACCCGTTTCTCAGGCACCACCATGGGTGCGGCCACCTGGGCTTCCACCACCCCCTCGGCCATCCGTGGCCAAAGCATGCCAC
>JAUIMA010000467.1 GCA_030432675.1 Candidatus Hydrogenedentota bacterium
CACAACTCGAAGGGGTTGTTGCGGATATAGAAGGGGCTTTGGCTTCTGCCCGTGGTGCGGACCTCTACCCCATTGGTATACAGCTCGACTTCGATTCTCCGACCAGCAAACTAGACCAGTATGGTGAACTAATCGCTGCTATCCGTCTTCGGTTAGATAAGGAATTGGCGTTTTCCGTTACCACCCTGCCTACGTGGCTGACTAGCGAATCCTTTGCGCCCCTGGTTCGAAGGCTCGACTACTTCGTGCTTCAGGTCCATTCCTTCGAGCCTCCGGAGAGTATTGAGCATCCTATGGCCGTGTTCGATCCGACCCGGCTCACAGAGTATCTGACTAAGGCTTCTGCCGTCGGCATACCCTTTTATGTGGCGTTCCCCACGCACGGATATCAAGTAACCTACGACAATGAAGGGGACTTTGCCGGACTCGTCGCCGAGGCACCCGCGTCCCGCACACTGCTTCCGGGTTTCGAACGGCGTGAAGTGCGTGCGGAGCCATCTGTTATCGCGGCGGCGGTCCGGCAGCTTCTGGCCCATCCACCCGCATGGTACCGAGGGAATATCTGGTTTCGAATGCCCGTTGCCACGGACACCCGGAATTGGACTTGGCCCGCCCTCGAAGCGGTGATGGTTGGACGGGTGCCTACAGAGGGAATTCAGGTCGAACTTCGCCATCCCGCACCTGGACTAGTTGAAGTATGGGCCGCGTCTATGGGTGAAGACCGATGGCCACGTACCGTATCGTTGAAACTTATAGTGCCTGCGAACAAGATTCTGGCCCGAGATTGCCACAATGGTTTTAGTATCCAGACGGAGCATTCAGACTATGTCATCCTGCGCGGCCCCATATCCGTTGAGCAAGAGCCGGAAATTGTCGGGTGGTTCCGCATGCAGGACGACGTTTCGGCCCAGGAAATCGAGGTCCAGGAAATGGGAGAAACGGAATGAAGCGTTGGGATCGCGTTCGTTTGTTCGTGGGATTGGGGGTGGTGGGTTGTCTGTTGTCGAATGCGTGCGGCCCGAATTTTCCAGCGGGCTATGTCTGGCACGGCACGGGCGAACGCATGTTGAATATGCCCCGTTTTCGATTTGATGAAGCGATCAACGATTGGGTTGATTACGAGAAACCGGCCCGAAAAACAACACCGCAGGCACCGTACAAGCCTTGGCGGGTTACGCTTCAGGCCGATGAGCTGGACCTGAGAGAGGCATTGATTCGAAGTGGGCGTTCCAGGGCGTTTGTTGAATCTACGGTAGCGCGTTACGTTACGATGCGCAGTCAGCTGAAGAATGCATTTCGAGACATTGAACGCCATCGATTTCTCTATGAGGCCCCTGCACCCGCGACCGTATCAGATTCAGTGGAAGGATATGTGCCACCAGTTTTCGATACGGAACCCTGCGATGCACTATTGAATGCTCTCCCGGCGGAATTCGGCTTTTGTGATACCCGGGAGTTCGCCACGCAACTGATGAACGTGGCGCAGGAACAGGGGGATATAGAATCCCTTTCCTATGCTTTGCACGACGCTGGCGTAGCGCCGGAAGTTGAGCTTCGGCGTGTGTTGGATTATGCGGAGTTCCGACGCACGCTCCGATTCCATACCATACTCACACGCTACCCTGCGCCGGCCGGATTCGCAAGCGACGAATTTGATCGACAGGACTTTGTCTCGTTGTTGGCTTCGCTTCCCGATGAGTTTGCGCTATACGCCGCAGGTGCCTGGCACTATCGCTGTGGATACTACGAGGAGGCCATCAGATGCTTTGAGGACGTTCTGGCATTGCCGCCGACGGCGCGACGCTATCGCAGCACCTGGGCGGCCTATATGCTCGGCATATCCTGGACTCATTTGGATACCAAGAGCGCGATTCCATACTTCGAACTGACCCGCGAGCTTGCCGACCGAGGGTTTTATGATAGTACCGGACTCGCCGAAGCGAGCCGCGAGAAGCAGGTATTGTCAGAGAAATATGAGGGTCGTTTCGCCTTCGCTATGGAACACTATCTCGATATCATTAAGTCGCCCGGATTTGATGGTAACCATCATGTGTATGATGCGTTGAATTCGGTGTGTCGGGCCACGATGGAAGCGGACCCCTCGCCCGACTATATGTACCGAAATCCCGAGTTTCTGGAGGTTTTATCGAGATGGGCACTCGCTACGCGGTACGGTTGGGATTCCATGCGGTTTCTCGAGGGTATCAAGGCGGCTGCACTGGACTCACCGCCTCCGGGATTGGGTCGTTTCGCTTGTGCGGCCTATCGTAAGGGGCTCTTTGGACAGGCGTCGCTGTGGATTGATATGGCCCGCGAGGATGATCTTCACGCATTGTGGGTCGGTGCCAAACTCGCCCAGCGCGAAGGGAAGTCAAAGACTGCTGCACGCCTGCTTGAACGCGCAGAGCATATATTGGCGCAAGATGACTCGTGGGCGGAGAAGGCGTCGCCCCAGTTTTTACAGGAAACTCAATCGTCTATGTTGGGTGATTTGGGAGTGGCTAAGCTAAATGTACGCAACTATACCGGGGCGCTGGACGCGTTCGCCCGTGGCGGACATTGGGAAGATGCGGCTTATGTGGCTGACCGGGTCTTGATGAAGGAAGAATTAAGACAGTTTCTTGATGAGGTGACGAATGATAGTTTTTATCGGCAGGAGATCCGCGACTTCCGAGTGGCTTCCAACTACGAGCGCCTCGCTTTCCTCCTCGCTCGACGCTACGCCCGAGACGATGAGTTAACGAGGGCTGCCGCCTATTACCCCCGTGACGAAGGCGCGAATTATTCGGGCCGTGAAATGCGTGGGCGCGACGAATCATTGCGGGAACTCTTTGATACGTATGTGCTCCAATTGAAGAAAGGTCGAGACAACTCCCTATCCCGAACCAATCGCGCTGAGGCCCTTGTAGAGAGTGCTAAAATTGCACGTCAGTACGGGCTGGAACTTTTTGGTACGGAGTACGTTCCCGATACCTTCATGTATGGTGGCTCCTTTACGTTTCCCATGAGCGCCCGCGTAGACGGCAGCATGACGAGTGCCAATGAACGCTGGCGTGTCGTCCACAACGCCCCCACCATTCCCCATCGTTATCACTATCGCTGGAAGGCCGCCGAACTGATGTGGGAAGCGGCAAGACTGCTTCCTGATAATGATCCAATGACCGCCCGTGTGCTTTGGCAAGGTGGGAAGTGGATCGCCATAGATGACCCTCAAGGCGCGGACAAGTTCTACAAGGCCCTCGTCAATCGCTGCAGAGGGCTTGCAATAGGTAAGGCGGCGGATGAGAAACGGTGGTTTCCCCCGGAGCCGGATGTGTGGAACTAGGCAGGTGCTGCATGTGTATCTTAGCTGAGATGAGTCGAGAAAAAGTGTGCCAGTCTAGGGATAGATAGGCTGACTGCGATCTGATCACGTCAACGCACGCCGGGGAGCGGTGCGGAGTTGGGTCTGGAAGTATTTCCGGCGGGCCTGGACACGCTCTTCGGAATACACGTTGCCGATGAGCTCCCTAAAGCCTTCCGCCAGGGCCGTGGCGGACATCCTGTCGGGCTGGAAGTTGACGTCGAAGAGCGTGCAGCGTTCCCAGGCGGTGGGTTCGAGTAGGCGGCCCTCGCGGCGGCGTCGGTCGTAGAGGGGCGTGCCGGGGAAGGGGGTCTGCACGGTAACCTGTACTTCGTAGAGTCCGCTCTGGTCCACGAAGTCCAGCACCTCGTCAAAGCTTTCTTCCCCCGTCCCATCCAGGCCGAGAATGAAGCAGCCGTTCACGCTGATGCCGTGGCGCTGGATGCGTTCGATGGCTTCCAGGTACCCATCGGCCTGACGGGCTTTCCAATTGCTTTTCTCTTCCAGACCCTCTACCCCTGAGCGTGTGGGGTGCTCAAAGCCAATCAACACCTGGGCACAGCCGCTGTCCCGCAGCATGGAGAGGAGCTCTTCGTCTTTGGCGATGGAAATGTCCGTCTCGGTGAACCATCGGACGTCCTGCCGGGCGATGGCCCGCACGAGTTTTTTCCCGTGGTTACGGTTGGCAAAGGTGTTGTCGTCGGCCAATTCGATGAATGGCCGCCGCCACAGGGCCTTGATAGCCTCGATTTCGGACACCACTTTCTCGACGGGCTTGACCTTGAATCGGGGCGACAAGCGAATGCTGGAGGCGCAAAATTCGCACGAGTAGGGGCAGCCCCGTTGGGTCTGGACGGTGAGTCGGTTATAGCGGTTGATATCGAGGAGGTCAAAGCGCGGCATGGGCGCATTCGCGAGGTCGAAAGGGCTCGACCGTGCGTCGTAGCGCGCCTGTAGGGTGCCGTGGCGGAGGTCGTGAAGGACTTGCGGCCATACCGGCTCCGCCTCCCCCACCACCACGGCGTTGGCATGGGCCTGTGCCTCATCGGGCAGGGCCGTCACGTGAAGTCCTCCGAGGATGACCTGGGTGCCTGCGGCACGATATCGATCGGCCAGGTGATAGGCGTCCTTTATCATGGCACTGAAGCTTGCAATGGCCACCACATCGAATTCCCCCGGAAGATGTTCCACGGCGTCGAGCTCGGGCACTTCCAGGTAGGTCATATCGATGTCGCGGGGTGTCATGCCTGCCAGCGTCAGCAATCCGAGACTGGGTAGCGAGGCGATGACCTTGCTCCGTTCCACGAAACCGGGCAGGGTCAGTCCCAGTTCCATCAGTTGGGCGTCCTGCACCCGCACCCCACTCATGGCGATGAATCCCATCTTCAAGGGGGGCTACTCCTCGTCCGCCGGATCGGGGCTATTTTCCGTATTGGCGGATTCGGCCGGGTGGCGCGTTGATGCGTCGGTCTCCTTCTCGAGAGCTTTCGGTGGACGCGCTCTCCCAATCTGGACGAGATACATCATGAGCAAGATGGGTGATCCATAAACGGAGAGCACGGTCAGCATGAACAGAATTCCGTACGCGGCGTCATTGGCCGTACGGTTGGCGTCGTGAAGCCCCGCCATGACGTTGAATACGGCCTGTTCCAGATTCAGCATGGCGAGTATGGTGAT
>JAUIMA010000468.1 GCA_030432675.1 Candidatus Hydrogenedentota bacterium
GGCGGATACTGCGTTGTATCGCAGATACGTCAAGATTGTAACGCCTTGCAAGACCGAGGTTTATGGCCACCTGACGCTGATCATCCTCCTGCAGACGCTGGATGATGGCATCCCGCCAACGCTCGCACACGTCGGGCTCGGCCACCAGCAAAATCTGGCCCTGCCCGGGGAACATCTCGAGATGGCGCCGGTGTGCGGAGGGTTGCCAGTTGCGGCTGCGCACAAAATCGGTCATATCATAGACTTCGAGGCCCTGGCTGAAGGAGTCAGGGACCTCAATGTGTACCGTGGTGACTTCGTTCAGTTCGTTGCTGATGACATAAATCAACTGAAAGTCAGGCCCGGCGAGCCAATTCCATTGTATTGCCGGTAAGCCTGCCGGCCGCAACGATTTGTCGTGATCTTCCCAGGTGATCTTAAAGTCATACTCCGGGGGACAATCCATGGGGCGGGCATTCAGCGCGAGGGGGGTGAGCGCGTAAAAACGCTCCATTCGATGGCTCAATTCCGACCAATTGTCGCTGAAATTCAGAAAAGGACCGGTCAGCGAGCGTTGGGTATTGCCCTCCACCCAAATCGGGTCGTTGTGGTAGGTGAAGGCGAACCACCCGCGGGCACCATGCGCAAAGGCCAGGTTTATCATGAGGCGCATTTCGGGGCTGGTGTTCCACTCGGGTGTTTCGGTGGTGTAGACAAAGGCCGGGGCGACCACCCACAGGTGTTGTCCGCCTGTTTGATGGATGTGGGCGCGAATCGTCCTGCCGAGTTCCCAGGGTACGTGGGATTTGAAATGGGTTATACCGGAGACCGGAAAGTGCGGGGCAAAGAGGGGGAGCGAGTTGGGCTCCCGCATGATGGCCACCACCGGGTGGTTGGGATCGGCTTCCCGGATGAGGGTCTGGGCTTCCATGTGCATGTTGAAGGAGTGGGCCGGGGGTTCATTGCGAATGGCCCAGCCCAGCAGCGCCGAAGAATCGGCGTAGGGCCGGATGTCGCGGTCCACCAGCGCCTGGGGATTGGCCGCGAATTCATCCTCTGCCCAATCGTGGTGGGCCAGAATGCGAATGCCGTAGGACTCAGCAAGGCCAAGGACTTCACGCCACTCTGATTGACTCAGCTCACTGATTTCTTCAATCGCAACGGCATTGTGATGATGACGGGCCACATCCTCCAGGGCCAGACGCCAATAGTCCCGAAAGGACATCTCCATACATTCCGCCATGCGCTTGGAAGTGCCCGCTTTCATATTGACGCCCAGAGGCATGAATTCCTCGAGCAACGGGTAGTGAGGTGGTGCACCGTGGGCAAAGCGGGCATCACGCGCCGCCTCACAGGCCATCCGCTCCGAATCCGACATGGCCCGAAAACGCACGGAGTGAATTTCCATCGACTCGGTCTGGCGTCGATTGGCATAAAGGCGAAAGGTAACGGTGTCGACATGCGTGGGGAAGCCATTGTATTGAATCAGACGGGCGATGGTCTGCACCGTGTCGGTGGGCTCCAGGCCGTCGAAGTGGGTGCCACCGTCGTAGCCCAGCACCCAGGAGGGCCGGGCAGAAACCGAACGGCACCGATAGGTGATTTCCGCGATGGGAAAACGGGAAAGGTCAATCGGGAGGCGGTCGTTTTCCCAGCGTCGTGAACTCAGGGCGACCCAGAAGCTGGGTTCGTCCGGAGAAAGATTGTCGATTTGCCGGACGCCCTCAAAGTGGCCCGTCAAGCGCACCCCATTTTCAGACTTATCCCGCTCCGCCGGAATTACCTTCCATTCCGAGTCGGCTTCGTCGTCAACGAGATTCCAGTCGACAAAATCATCGGCGGAAAACTCTACGTGCTCCAGTTGGTCACGCAATTCCGGATCAGGCTGCTCCAGGAGCGTGGCGATATATCCCGCGTACTTGTACTTCATCGGAGTCTAAACACCTTTCCTGCGATTCGGGGCAAAATGGGCGCGGACCGTGTGGACGTACTTTTTAGCTGGTATTTACCCGGACCCTTGGTGATACTATCCAAGTGTTACGAAGAAACGCAACCAACCACGACGTGTTGTAAGTCTACGGCAGGAGAAATTCATGAAGCATGTAAAGACCGTTACCCGCCTTCCCCGACCGGCAAGTGATACGGTGAACACCATTTCCGAATCGAAAATCGAAACGAAAGAGAGTTTCATCAACGGCAAAGTGGGCTGAGTAGAGAGGCCATCGCGTCATGTTATTTCGAAGCATCCAGTACAGGATGGTCCCGGCATGAAAGCGGCTGCCCGTAAGCGGTTGGCCCAGCTGCTTGCCGTGCCCAGCCCGTCGGGAGAGGAGGGGGCTATCCAGGCCCATGTGGCCCAACAACTTCGACCCTCGGTAAAAGGGATTCATCGGGATGTGCACGGCAACCAGTATTATCCCCTGCCGCGAAAGGGCAAACCGCGGGTCATGTTGTGCGCCCACTGCGACGAGATCGGGCTCATGGTACGGGGGATCGACGAGCACGGCTTTCTGCAGATTTCTCCCATCGGTGGCGTCGATGGCAGTACCCTTCAGGGGCAACGGGTACGCATTGGAAACGTGCGGGGCGTAATCGGGTGTCCACCCATCCACTTTCGCGCTTCCGATGAAAAACCGAAACCCGTGTCCATCGACAAGCTGTGGGTAGACATTGGTGCCCGCAATAAGGCCGAGGCGGCCCGACGGGTTACGATCGGCGATGCACTCGTGCTCGACACGCCCGTAACCTGGCTGCGCAATGACCGGATTGCCGCACGGGGGCTGGACAATCGCATCGGGGTCTTTATCTTGATGGAGACGCTAAAGCGGTTGTCGCGCCGTAGGCTCGCCGTCGATGTGATGGGGGTGACCTCAGTTCAGGAAGAGGTGGGACTTCGAGGGGCCACAACCAGCGGCTACCGCTGTGACCCACAGGTTGCCATAAACCTCGACGTGAACTTCGCCACAGACCACCCCCATGCGGATGGGGCGCGCTGGGGGGAAACGGCCCTGTCTGCGGGGCCCATTCTGGCCCGGGGTGCCGGGGTGAATCCCCAGTTGCTGACAGCGTTTCAGGCCGTTGCGAAGCAGAACGCCATTCCCCTGCAATACCGTGCGGAACCTGAAGCCAGCGGTACCGATGCCAGCGCCCTCCAACGAACCCGTGGGGGGGTGGCCACCCTCGACATGGGGATTCCCAACCGTTACATGCACACCGCCGTGGAAACGGTCTGTCTTGAGGATGTGACTCATTGCGTTGAGTTGCTGACAGCTTGGGTGGCCCAGTGTAACGGCACGTCAGACTATACCCCGCGCTGACCCCCGATCCTGTCAACATGCAATCACCCCGGCGCCTTCGGTACCATAAGGCCTTCAATCGCGGAAGGAGAATGTTGTAATGCGCAAAGAATCGCTCGATTTTCTGAAGAAGCTCTTAGCCACACCCAGCCCCTCGGGATTTGAAGAAAAAATCCAACGGGTCTGTAAAAAGTATATGGAGCCCTTCGCGGGCGAAATCTACAAAGATGTCCATGGCAACCAATATCACGTGCTGAATAAAGGCGCCGATCTTCGGATTATGCTCGCCGGTCACGTGGACGAAATCGGTCTCATGGTCAACACCATCGATGCCAACGGCTTTGTGGGTTTCGTACCGATTGGCGGCGTAGACAGCGCCGTACTCGGTGGGCAGCGGGTCACGGTCCACGGTGACAAGGGTGCGGTGCCGGGCGTTATCGGGCGTAAGGCCATTCACCTGACCCCCCAGGAAGACCGCAACAAAGCCCTCGAAATGCACCAGATGTGGATCGATATTGGCGCGAAAGACAAAAAGGATGCCGAAAAGGTCATCGGCATTGGTGACCCGGTTACCATCGACGTGGGCTACCAAGAGCTGCGCAATGACATGGTCGTGGCCCGGGCCCTCGACGATCGCGTGGGGGCCTTCGTTATCCTCGAGGCTGTACGTCTCCTCGCCAAGAAGAAAATTAACGTGGCCGTGTATGCCGTGACCACCGTGCAGGAAGAAATCGGTTTGCGCGGTGCGATTACCAGCGCCTATGGGTGCCAACCCCACGCTGGATTGGCCGTCGACGTGGCCTGGGCGACGGATCATCCCCGGGGCGAGGGGGACCGCTACGGCGAGACGGCTATCGGTGCGGGCCCGATTATCAGCAAGGGGCCCAACATCAATCCGGTGGTGCATAAGGGCATCCAGGCTGCGGCCAAGAAAGCGAAGATTCCCTTGCAGCCCCTGGCGATGCCACGGGGAACGGGAACGGATGCCAACGCCATGCAGTTGAGCCGCGGCGGTGTGGCAACGGGGCTCATCGGTATCCCCAACCGCTACATGCACACGCCGGTGGAGTTGGTTTCCCTGAAAGACGTGGAAAACGCGTCCAAACTCATCGCGACGTGGATCGAGGGCCTGAAAGCAAACACGAGTTTCATTCCCCGGTAAATAGGTTTGATGCCCGACAGATTATACGGCACGGTTCCCAGCGCGGAGCCGTGCCGTTTGTCGTTGTCAGCGTGCGGTAGCGTTGCTTGTTGGGAAGTCGTCTTATCCCACCACGCGCAGGTGCGCTCCGCTTGCATCGGAAGATTCCACCGCTATATGGACATTTTGCCCGAGTGAGACGAGGTAGCGGCACAGTTCGTCAATCGTGAACCCGTCCAATTTGGCGCGGAGTCCTTTTCCCAAATATGTAGGTTTGTCTTCGGCCCACAGACCACTGTGGTCACCATTAGAATGCAACAACTTCACTAAGGTCACCACTACATTAATCCAACGTACCCTGCTCTCCGGGTTCGTCCAACGTCGTATCCACCGACGGTCCCCCGGACGGTGGCATCGGATCCATGGGAAAGCGGAATTCGAGTTGCTGTCGGCGGGCGAGGTCATAACGCTTAAGGAGGCGCAGGGTCTGGAGCGTTTGCGACGGCGCGTAATTGCTTTGGGGGCTGAGTTGTTCCAGCATGGAGGCGAGCATGGTGCCGAATTCCACGATGTGTTGGACGCCGAGGTCTTTCAGAAGGGCGA
>JAUIMA010000469.1 GCA_030432675.1 Candidatus Hydrogenedentota bacterium
GGTAACTTGCGGGCCATCCGTGTTTGCATGTGATCATTGTCGGTATCGGGCTGAAGGGGAACTGCTACGGCGATAGAACCATCCGGGGCCACTTCCAGAATGCGGGGTTCGCTCCCCCGCTCCACGACCAAGGTGTTTCCATTTTCCAATCGGTAGACGGTACCCAACTCCTTGTTTACGGGACTCAGTTTGTACGACCAGAGCACCGTTTGACTGCCTTGGGCATATTCCCGTGCCGTGTCGTCAATAGACAGCAGGATATTGCCGTTCTCCAGCACGTATCCATCACGCGAGTACCCCGGAGTCTCCCAGATGAGGTTACTGGACTCATCGAAGAGATAGGTTCCGGTGGACCCTGTAATGAGGAGAGCATGGGTGATTCCAGTGGCGCTTTCCTGTCGAATGGGCGCTTTTTCAGCTGCTTGCACAGCGGAGGCACCGAGCCCCAGCATGAGGGCAAGACAGATGCAGGACACCGTCCGAATGGTGCAGGTCGTCATCATGGGGACTCTCCTTCGTGAAGTTACAGGGGGGCAATACGTGCTGGGAGAGACCCTAGCACAGCCATGAATAAGGGCGCAACGGACTTAGTACCCTTTCCCATTGGGGCGGGTGAGTTTGTAGGTACGAATACGTTGATAGAGCGTGTTACGCGCTACGCCCAAAATACGGGCACTCTTGGCCACGTTCCAGTCGGTACGCTCCAAGGCTTCCAATACCCGCATCCGCTCATTGTCTTCCGGCCGGGCATAGCCGAGGGACGACTCCCCGTCGTGCGGCGTGGGCGTGTGGGCTGGACTACGCTGGGGGCGCTTTCCAATTTCCGGAGGGAGATGCTCTGGTAGAATAATCGCGTCATGGCAGACAATAAAGGCCCGCTCCAGGCAGTTTTCGAGTTCCCGGATATTACCAAACCAGGGGTAGTGCATAAGCATCTCGAGGGCTTGGGAAGAGAGACCCGTAATTTCCTTCTTGAAAATCCCGTTGAATTTCTTGCACAAGTGGTCGATGAGGAGCGGGATGTCGGCACGTCGTTCACGGAGTGCCGGCAACTCTATCCGAACCACATTCAGGCGATAGTAGAGATCTTCGCGAAAATGGTTCTCTTCAATTTTCTGTACCAGATTCTGGTTGGTCGAGGCGACTATACGTACATCTACCTGAATGGGGCGGGTATCCCCCACACGCTCGAATTCTCGTTCCTGAAGTACCCGAAGCAAGCGCAATTGAAGTCGGGGGGATATATCACCGATTTCATCGAGTAGAATAGTGCCCCCATTGGCCGCCTCGAAGCGCCCTACCCGATCTTTCACGGCTCCCGTAAAGGAACCTTTTACATGGCCGAAGAGTTCGCTTTCCAGTATGTCTTCGGCAAGTGCCGCGCAGTTCACCTTAATAAAGGGTCCATTGGATCGATGGCTCGTATAGTGCAGTGCCGCAGCCACGAGCTCTTTGCCTGTACCGCTTTCGCCGTAGATGAGGACGGTGGAATCGGTTTCTGCCACATTTTCAATTAGATTGAAGACCTCGGCCATGCGGGAAGATTTACCGACCATATTCTGATACTGATGCGAAGACGCCAACTGCTTCTCCAGCCGACTGATGCGTGTGAGATCCCGCAATACCAAAACGGCTCCCCCGGCGGCCTTACCCCCCGTATCCAAGGGGGTTGTCGACATGACGAAGACCTTTTCTCCACTCCGCGGCAGGGTCACTTCAACATGAAATTCCGCCACCTCGTTACGGGTTTCCAGGGTGTGCTGGAGCGCTTCCGTGGCCTTCTGAAGTGCACCACAGAAGAGCGCTGTCGCCGCAGTGCCAGCCATTTCACGTACATCTTCACCAAGCATCTGAGCAGCCGCCGCATTTATCTGGCGCACGTTGCCATTCGCATCCACGGTAACAATGCCTTCTTTGACCGTATGGAAAAGGGCCTCTAATTCCCGCCGGTAGGCATCCATCCGGGCCGCGTAATCATCTCGCTCGGCCAACAGGCCCGCCCGATCCACCGCCATACGGACTACCCGTTTCAGGGCTTCTCCTGTCACCGGCTTGGAGAGGTAGTCAAAGGCTCCCAGGCGCACGGCCTCGGTGGCCGTTTCCACACTCGGTTCGCCGGTGATCATGATGACCATCGTCTCCGGAGATTTCTCCCGGATGTGGCGAAGGATATCGATACCCGTTTCACCTCCAAGAACAATATCTGTAACGACTACGTCGAAGTGATCGCGCTCTACGAATGCGACGGCGTCATGGTAATTCTCGGCAGATTCCACCGCGTAGCCAGCCTCTTCAAGAAAACGGGCGAAGGTAAGACGCAGAACGGCTTCATCTTCGACGATGAGTATGGTATGCATGATGCACTCCCCTGATTTATCGACGCGTACTCGACTTGACCGGTCCGTCTACCGGGAGAAAGACCTTAAAGCGGGTGAAGGTATTGGGCTCACTGACAACTTCAAAGAATCCACCATGATCTTTGACGATGCCATCTGAAACGGACAATCCCAGGCCCGTTCCCTTGTCCCTTCCTTTGGTCGTAAAGAAAGGGTCAAAAATGCGTTGCCGGGTAGACTCCGACATGCCGCAGCCGCGATCTTCCACCACCATAACCAGATGTTTACAGTGATTGACGGTGGCATTCTCCACATGGATACGCAATTTCTTATCCGCTGCAGCGGCGGGATAACGTTCATCCAGTGAATGGATGGCATTGATAATGAGATTCATTAACACCTGTTCCAATTGCTCCGGGCGACACCGAATGCGTGGCAACCCTTCCGGCACGAAAACATCAAAATCGATAAATGACTTTTCCATTTTCTTGGCACTGAGCGAAAGTACCGTGTCCACCATGTCGGCCATACTGGCGTAAGAGTACTGTTCGTATTGCTGGCGTGAAAAAGTAAGTAAGTTCTTCACGATGGTAGCGACCCGCTCGGCTTCAGAGCGGATTAATTCAGCAAACTGGCGATCGGGCGCATCCTCGGCAAGATTATTCAACAGAATATCGACGCAGTTTATTACCCCATTGATAGGGTTGTTAATCTCATGCCCCACCCCTGCTGCTAATTCTCCAATGGACGCCAGCTTGGAGGCCTGTATGACCTGCGCCTCGGCCTCTCGACGTTCCACCGCTTCGCCCAGGGTGCGGGCGATGGCCTCAATCATCGTGGCATCTTCCCGCAACAGATTGCCGGGTACGCTGGGCTCGACTGCTTCCCGATAGACCAGCTCCAAGGTGCCCCGATTGCGGCCCCCCACGATGATGGGGGCGCTGCACACCCAGGGCGTCTCGACCACACTTAATTCTTCATAGACCTGTCCGTCGAAGATGATGCGTGCTCGGGTAATCTCCGGAAACGTGCAGGCCGGTCGCACCACCTGGGTGACCGAGCGAAAAAGGTCCGTTTCAACTTCCTGCTCGCGGATCAGTTCTCCAACGCTGTAGAGGCAGGTAATTTTCTTGTTGCGCTCCTTGAGTTCGCCCAGGAGCCGCTCCTGTTCCTTTCGGGCCTCGAATTCTACGGTCATATCCCGAAGCATGCCGGAAAAGTAACGGTGACCATCAATGCGCACTTCGCTGATGGAAAGATGAACCGGTATTTCATCACCGTTTTTGTGTTGGGCCATTACTTCGCGCCCGATGCCGATGATCCGACGGACGCCATTCTCGAGGTAGTTTGCAATATAGCCATCATGATGGCGGGAAATATGGGGCGGCGTCAGCATACGGACGTTCTCACCCAGCAATTCACGACGGGTGAATCCAAACATACGCTGCGCTGCGAGATTCGCTTCCAAAATTTTGCCGTGCTCATCAATGGTGATGATGGCGTCGACGGTACTCTCCACGAGGCCACGCACCCATACATCACTGGCTTTTTGCTGTGACATGGACAGGAGAATATCTTCAACCGGGTCATCTGACATGCTGGAGGCCTCGAAGGGTTGTGTGTTGTCGTGTGTCCTATCGCAAGAGCCATACCATCCGCGAAAGTGTAAATTCCGGGTCTAGGCACGTGAAACCATGGGGTTTTTGAGTCCACGCACTTCCCTTGCACTGGACCGCACTGAGCATCAGTGTAACATTATGAACAGATCTGTTCGTGCGGTGACCATGATTGAGCACTAGCCGTGCGGAGCGGCCCACCGGAAGAGGTAATGATAGATGCGCGCTCCCGTTTTCACGGCGCTGTCATCTTCCGGGCACAGAATATGCTTCGTCAGGAACAGAGACCGCATCGACGGTACGGTATACGTATGGGGGTGAGAACCCCCTTGAAGAGGAAGTAACGCACTATGAATGACGAAGTACACAATGAGCAGTCGGATTCCCCTCCTCGCCCTGTAGGGGTAAATATTGTATTGGGCAGCGTCTCCCTGTTGGCAGGCTGCGTCAGTTACTGGATGATGCCGGAGGAAATGGATGAAGGAGCGCGCCGTATGGCGGCTATTTTCGCCGGTGCGGTCGTGCTTTGGATTACAGAAGCCATCCCGCTTTTTGCCACGAGCCTCTGCGTCATTGCCCTCGAAGCCTGGTGGGTCGCCGTACCCGAAGACCTGGGTATGGCGATGGAATACAAGACGGTGTTCAATAGTCTGAGCAACCCCGTGATATTCCTGTTCCTCGGTGGATTTATCCTGGCCAAGTCTGTTCAAAAAGAGCGGATAGACGTCCAGATGGCCGCGCTCCTGCTACGCGCCTTCGGCACGCGACCGTGGGCCGTGTTGGGAGGCATCATGCTGATCACGGCCATATTCAGTATGTGGATGAGTAACACCGCGACCACCGCCATGATGATCGTCATGGTCCAGCCGTTCCTGAGTCGTTTAGAGGCGCGGGACCGCTTCCGTAAGGCCCTTATACTGGCGGTGCCCTTCGCAGCCAATATTGGTGGCATCGGTACACCCATCGGTACGCCGCCCAATGCGATTGCCATGGCTCAGCTGGATGACGCGGGAATCGGAATCAGTTTCTTTACCTGGATGGCC
>JAUIMA010000470.1 GCA_030432675.1 Candidatus Hydrogenedentota bacterium
CGTCGCGATCGCCATCCTCGGCGATGCGGCTGGCCAGGACGAACAGATCGGCCTGCTGCAGCGCCGCCAGGACCGCCTGCTGCGGCTGGGCGCCGCGCCAGTCGATGCGGTCTGACAGCCCCAGCTCTTCCGCAAGGTCAGCGGCGTGAAGCTCGTTTTGCCAGCGGAGCGAGGCCTGTACGCGGGCGAGATTCTTCTCCCAGGCCCCGGTGGCAAGTTGCTGCAAGGCCTGGCCCTCGCCGGAGAGTCCCCGGTAGAGCTCGGGGCTTAGCAGCAGAAAAAAACGTCCACTTTTGAGTACAGGCTCCCACGCGGAAACGCCGGTGCTGTCGTCGTACCAGACGCGCAGAGACTCAATCAGCGGCATGAGGGGCTCCAACACCTTCACGCGGTGGGTGCCGGAAAACTGGACGGTTCCGGGCCCGGAGCGTTGGGTCAGTCGGAAGGTGCGGCCGGTCTGGGTGAGGTAACAGGGGCGCTTGGGCGAATTTTTCGGCAGACCGCGCACGAATCGGCAGGCTTCGGCGGCGGGCAATTCATAGCGGAGGCTGAGCCCCGGCTGGTATTGCTGCACCTCGCTGAAACACTTCACCCAGCGCACGGGGAGCTTCACCTTCTTCTCGATGACCTCGGTGCCCGCTTTTTCGATGGCCACCGCATCCCGCCCCACGGCCAGCCGCACGTCGTCACTGTCCCGGAGGCGTGCGAGGGCATTGCGCATGGGGGTATTGAAATCCACGTTGGTGGTGCCGCGCCCTGTCAGGTCCGTCTTGAAGGATTCGGCGGGCACATCGGCACGGGCGTATACGCCGCAACAGCCGCTGAAACCTTCGAAGCGGAGCATGGCCTCATTGCTCGTCACCACGGGATCAAGGTTGCGCGGGATAGGCTTGAAGAAGTGGGTACCCACGACTTCGCTCAACACGAGCAGCAACTGGGCCGCTTCCCGAGGGTAACGCATCTGCCCCTCAAAGAAATAGGGGTGTTCCTTACGGGCATCACAGGTCGCGAGATAGAGTCCCAGACCTTTTCCGAGGTCTTCAACCCCGGACGTGTGGGCGTAGAGATAGGTATAGTCACGAATCGCGCCTGCCATAGTGGGATTAGACTAGCACGGTCCTTCGGGGTAATCAAGCGACTTTACAGGGTCAACGTGTATCGAAACTGCCGCGTAGAATGAGATATGGAGTGGGCTTCGAAGAGTAACGCGCACACTCTGTACAGGCAGGTACGTCAAGGCCTTCAAATGAAAAACCACCGGATTCTATGGAAGAATCCGGTGGTATTACGCGTTAATCAGAGGGATATAAGCCCGAGGCCTACATCATTCCAGGCATTCCGCCCATGCCGCCCATGCCACCGCCGTGGTGGTGGTCGTCATGTCCGCCGCCCGGTTTCGGGGCTTCGGGGATGTCGGTCACGAGGCATTCGGTGGTGATAATCATGGTTGCTGCACTTACGGAGTTCTGCAGTGCGCAGCGGATTACCTTGGCGGGGTCGATGATACCGGCTTTCACCAGGTCTTCGTACTCGCCCGTTGCGGCGTTGAGGCCGTTATTGCCCTTGGAGTTAAGGACGGCTTCCACGACCACCGAGCCTTCGAGCCCGGCGTTGGAGGCAATCTGCGAAAGGGGCGCGGCCACGGCACGGCTCACAATGGCCTGTCCGATGGCTTCGTCACCTTCGAGCTTGAGGGCCTCGATAGCTTTGCGGGTGCGGAGCAGCGTAACGCCACCACCGGCCACAATGCCTTCTTCGATGGCGGCACGCGTGGCGGCCAGCGCATCATCGGCACGGTCTTTCTTCTCTTTCAGCTCAATTTCGGTCGCAGCGCCGATACGCACCACGGCCACGCCGCCGGCGATCTTGGCCAGACGTTCCTGAAGCTTTTCACGGTCATATTCCGACGTGGTGGCTTCGATGGCGCGACGAATCTGCTCGCAACGGCCCGTGATGTCTTTTTTCTTGCCGCCACCCTGGATGATGGTGGTCGCGTCTTTGTCAATCTCGATGCGCTTGGCCGTACCCAGCTGGGTCGTTTCTACGCTCTCGAGCTTGGCGCCGAGATCTTCGCTGATGTATTCACCACCGGTTACAATGGCGATATCGCGGAGGATGTCTTTACGACGGTCACCGAAAGCCGGGGCTTTTACGGCCACGACCTTGAGGATGCCACGAAGGCTGTTGACCACGAGGGTCGCGAGGGCTTCGCCTTCCACGTCTTCTGCGATGATAAGCAGGGGCTTGGCGGCCTGGGCAACCTTCTGCAGGAGGGGAAGCAATTCACCGATGTTGGTGATTTTCTTTTCCAGGCAGAGGATGAAGCAGTCGTCCAGCACGGCAACCATGTTCTCATGGTCGGTGACGAAGTGGGGAGACAGGTAGCCGCGGTCGAACTGCATACCGTCCACCAGGTCCACTTCCGTTTCCAGGCTCTGACCTTCTTCGATGGTGATCACGCCATCTTCGCCGACCTGTTCAATGGCCTTGGAGATAATGTCACCAATCGTGGAGTCGCCATTGGCGGAAACCGTGGCAATCTGCTTGACTTCTTCCGGGCTGTTGACCTTCTTGGAGGCCTTCTGAACGGCGGCAATCGCGGCGTCTACAGCCTTGTCCATGCCCCGCTTGAGGTACATGGGATTGGCACCGGCGGTGACCTGACGCAGTCCTTCGTGGACCATCGCCTGGGCGAGCACCGTGGCCGTCGTCGTGCCGTCACCGGCATTGTCATTGGTCTTGCTGGCTGCTTCACGAAGCATCCGGGCGCCCATATTTTCGTAGGGCTTGGCCAGCTCGATTTCCTTGGCAACCGTCACACCGTCTTTGGTGATGTGGGGTGCGCCGAAAGACTTCTCAATCAACACGTTACGACCCTTAGGTCCGAGAGTCGCCTTTACCGCATCCGCCAGTTTGTCGACCCCTTCAATAAGGGCCATCCGAGCTTCCTGACCAAAAATCAGTTGCTTGGCCATGGTCTAATTCTCCTTATGCTGCGCACACGGGGTGTGCATCAAAAAAAAGTACAGGTATCGTACCGTTTCAATGGAATTTAAGGCCATCGAGGCCTGTTAGCACTCCATCGAATGGAGTGCTAACAAGAGCGCATACTAGCATATCGCCACGGGAGTGTCAAGCTCGCCCCCCGGGATTCTGGGAAGAATCGCACAAGTCCCCGCACCACATCCTATGGCGCTAAGTAACTACCATGACTAATGTTAGTTCACGCGCACCTGGGGAGAACCTCTGTGTCATCCTCCGAAAGGCTTGCGCAGCGCGCCTGTCTTACTCACCCGGTGTGCAGACCGCTCATAGCTGGTCAGGCAGGCGCTTCCAGGCGTGGGGTGCCAGGGTCACCCGCAAGCCGGCTTCCAGTCGTTTCATGAAAACGGCGCGGGATATTTCGCGGGCCCCAAGCCGCTCCAGGTGGGGGTTGGCCACCTGACAATCGATAATGCTCAATCCCCATTCCCGTGCTGCGGTTACGAGGGCGTGTGCGGCGACTTTAGAGGCATTGGAGCGGTGGGAAAACATGGACTCCCCGAAAAAACAGCCCTCCAGCGCCACCCCATAGAGACCTCCAGCCAGCGCGCCATCGGCCCAGCACTCAATGGACATGGCATGGCCTGCCTCGTGAAGGTCAATATAAGCGGCTTCCATCTCCGGGGTAATCCAGGTGCCATCCTGCCCCGGCCGGGGTGTGGCACCGCAGGCGCGAATGACCTCGGGAAAGGCCTGATTGAGGGTTACGTCAAACAGACCTTTCTTGATGACCCGCTGGAGACTGCGCGAGCAATGGAATTCTTCGGGCATGAGCACCATCCGCGGGTCGGGTGCCCACCAGAGGAGGGGCTCCCCTTCGGAATACCACGGAAAAATGCCCGACCGATAGGCGAGCAGCAGGCGCTTCCGCTGGAGGTCGCCGCCCACGGCCAGGAGTCCGGTCTCCGCCGCTTCCACCGGGGGGAAGGCGATTTCATGGGTAAGTCGAAAAATGGGCATAGGCCACCATAATACGTACAGGCGAGTAAAAATAAAAGACGGCGTGCGCCTCAGGAAGTCGTGGGTGACTTGTGCTGGCGGGCGTGGGCTTCGAGAATATCCGCAGCGCGCTCGGTGGCACCGCCTGCGGTCACTTCGGCCTGAAAACGGCGTGCATTCTCACCATACCGGGGGTCGTTGATGAGGGTGTCGAGGACTGCAAGCATTTCCGCACCCTTCATCCTCCGGGGCACTCCCTTCAGACCAAACTCATGTTCGAGCATATAGGCGCTGCAGAGTTGTTGCTCCAGATGACCCGGCAGTGCGAGCATGGGCTTCCCGGCAGCCAGGGCCTGATACATACTGCCGTTGCCCCCATGATGCACCACTGCCGCGCAATGCTCCATGATGGCCAATCCGGGCGCATAGGTGGCAAAGCGGAAATTATCCGGCGCCATGGCCATGCCCTCTTCTGATACCTGCCCCGCTGTGGTAACCACAAAGCGGTAGTCACTCTTGCCCAGGGCGTCATAGCAATTGCGCAAGAGCGGTTCGAGGAGTCCGGTCGAGCCCATAGTAATGTAAATATTCGTCGTACCATCGTCTAACTCGTCGTACCAATCGGGCAAGGTGGACGGCGGCTCATAGAGGATGGGGCCAATAGACTGCCACAAGGGAAAGTCATCGTGACTCTTGTGAAAGGCCGGCAAATCGGGGGAAAGCAACGGGGTCTCGCGCAGGAGCTGGATGCCATTCACCGGTTTCCGACCCCGCTTGCGATAGACGCGACCACGGAGACGTCCGAAGTGGAGTAGCTCGGCCCCGTGGATGAGGAAGTTAAAAAAGCTCCATGGGCGGACGAAGTGGGTGTTGTAGGCATTGAAGACACCCGCTGCCGGGATACCGAGAATATGACCGGCGGGCGACACCCCCACACTCGCATCACCGAGAATCAGATCGGGCTGCTCTTCTTCACAAACCCGGATAATGTCTTCCAGGATT
>JAUIMA010000471.1 GCA_030432675.1 Candidatus Hydrogenedentota bacterium
TGCGCCATGGTCATCAGCCACGACCGTTTCTTCCTCGACCGCGTCTGCACGCACCTCCTCGTCTTTGAGGGCGAAGGCCAGGTCCGCTGGTTTGAAGGCAACTACCAGGAATACGAAGCCTGGCGCATGGAAAATGTGGGCTCCAAGCTCTTCGAAAACCGCCGCGCCCGGTATCGGAAATTCCGCCAGTAGCCGCAAACCACAGCCGTCAAACTCCCATAGACCCGCCCCCGCCTTGATTCGTTCCAGGCAGGGGCTTCTTTTTTGATTCATGGAAGAAATCGGGGAGATGTTCATACCGTGCACGCGGTTTTCCGTTGTTCGTGCCACCCGATCGCATCTGGACTTCCGACCCAAGGGAAATCGTTGATGGGCACCGCGGTTCATGGTGCGGCTGCAAGAAGAACCCAAATGCGTTCGGGTGCCTTGAGACAGAGCGACTGTGCTCCATCTGCTCCCACGGCACCGTAGCCACGACCATGACCACGACATCGAGAGGCCACCGCACCGTCACACAAGGAACACCCACCCGACGAGGCTCAATGCACCCGAACCCGACCGGCGGTCGCTTGGGATCGGGTGGCACAGTAATCAGCTGAAGTTCATTTCTTGCCCTTTAATTGCCCATGAACCTCTTTTTTGTGGACCTGTGCATGATATTGTGTGGACATAAGAAACTGTGAAAAGGAAGTGCCACGCCCATGTTCACCAGACTCAAGAAATACTTTGCCCGACTGCGCCCTGATCCCCTGTGGGAGCGCCACATCGTCGTGGAAGATCGGGATGACGCGATTGTCGTCACCGACCAGGACGGCGTGGAGACTTCGGTGCCATGGGCAGAGCTGGTGCGGGTGGAAATCCATACCACCAACGCGGGGCCCTTTGGTGCGGACGTATGGTGGGTGCTCATCGGCACGTCCGGCACCTGCAAATACCCGAGCGCGGCAACGGGCGGGGCGGAAATGCTCAAGCACCTCCAAACGCTGGAAGGATTCGACGACATGCTGGTCGTACTCGCCATGGGCAACGTGGGCAATGGCTGTGTCGTCTGCTGGGAACGGGCTTGATGCAGGCCTGAAAGAATGTCAAAGAACTCCCACGTGTCCAACCGGGGGGTTGACCATTCTTGGTCGACATAAAGCCCACGCCAATTCTCAAAAGGCACGTGATGTTGTTCAGAGGATGTCACGCCCTGAGCACTTCTTCAAAGCCCCCCGTGAGCAGACAATCGCACCGTGCCGGTTGTGTCGATCAGGTTGTAGACGCGCCGTGGCGGGAATGGTCAACCCCCTTTGTTTTTCGATTTCCTCGTAGATTTTGTCTCGCCACCCCCACTTCGTTACTATGCAGCGGATTCTTTGCACCGACTCCTACGATTATCGGGGATGTACCATGAGACTCCATTGTTACCTGATTGTTCTGGCTGCCGCATTCATCACGGCAACCACCCACGCCGCGCCGCCCAATATCGTTATCATCACGGGCGACAACATTGGCTACAGCGACCTCGGCTGTTACGGCAACAACGCCATCAAGACGCCGAACATCGACCGCCTCGCCTCGGAAGGAGTCCGCTGTACGGACTTCTACACCGCCTCACCCACCTGCACCGTCTCCCGGGCCTGTCTGCTCACGGGCCGCGTGCCCCAGCGCCACGGCCTCACCGAACAACTCGGCGGTATCGAAGGCAACTACGGAATCGGCCTTTCTCATCGCGAAAAACTCATTCCCCAATACCTCAAGGAAGCGGGCTACACCACGGGCTGTTTCGGCAAATGGAACATCGGCTTCGCGGAAGGCAGTCGTCCCACCGAGCGGGGATTCGACGAATTCTTCGGCCATGCCTCGGGCAACATCGATTATTACACCCACGTCTACGCGGGCAAACATGACCTCTTTCGTGGCACCGAGGAAGCCCACGTGGAAGGTTACAGCACCGACCTCTTTGCCGACGCCGCCAGCGATTTCATTCGTGCGAACGCCGCCAAACCTTTCTTCCTTTACCTGCCCTTCAACGCACCCCACTTTCCTTCGGCGCGCAACAAGGCCCCCGGCATGCCCAACACGTGGCAAGCACCGGACTGGGCCTTCGAAGCCTACGGCTGGTCACCCGACGAAGCAGACCCCAAGCGTCGCTACTACGCCGTCATGACCGCGCTGGACGCCGCTGTCGGACGGGTGCTGAAGACCATCGACGACCAGGGCATTCGGGACAACACCATCGTGGTCTTCTATTCGGATAACGGCGCTTTCATGCTGAAAGACCGGGGTCTGGAGGTCTCCAACAACAAGCCCCTCCGCGATGGCGGCGTAACGCTCTGGGAAGGGGGCATCCGCGTGGCCGCCACCGTCCGCTGGCCCGGAAAACTCCCTGCCGGTTCCATCTCCGACACTATGCTGTGGAGTCCCGACTTACTATCCATGTGCCTGGAAGTAGCCGACCTCCCCGTGCCCCATGACCGCGTCTTCGACGGCAAGAACCCCCTGCCTGCCCTGCGTGGCGAGGCGGGAACACCCCACGATTTTCTGGCCTTTGAATACCGAAACTACAAGGCCCTTCGCCGGGGTCATGAGAAACTTATCTTCGACCGAAAGGACAAGGCGTGGCATCTCTTTAACCTTGCCGAAGACATCGGCGAAACCAGGGACCTCGCCGAAGAAAATCCGGAGTCCCTGGAAACGCTCAAGGCCCTCTTTGCCACCTGGCGCGCAGGCACCGCGACTTTCTGAAACGTAACCAACAGGGGGTTGACTATTCCTGGTCGACATAAAGCCCGCGCCAATTCTCAAAAGGCACGTAATGTCCTCCGAATGTCGTCACGCCCTGGAACCCCTTATTCAAAACCCACCGTGCCTGCTGTGTCGACCACGAATGGTCAACCCCCTTTGGTATTCGGCGCTCTGCTAGCGCCAAGTTGTTTCCCACCCACACCCTATCTTGACACCCCGCTTCGTCATTCCCCACAATAACCCTCTAGCAATCTGGGACCGGACTCCATCATAACGCGGGGCGAACTTCACTATGTTAGCGCGGGTACAATCAGCGGCCGTCCTCGGCATCGACGCCTTCACCGTCGCCATCGAAGTGGATAACTCCGCCGGGGGCATGAACAAGATCACCATGGTCGGCCTGCCCGATGCCGCCGTCAAGGAAAGCGAAGACCGGGTCCGCTCGGCCCTCCGCAATTCGGGCTTCCGCTACCCCCGGGGCTACAACGTCATCAACCTCGCACCCGCCGACATCCGCAAGGAAGGCAGCGCCCTCGACCTCCCCATCGCCCTCGGACTGCTCGCGGCCACGGCCCAACTGGAAGGCGCGGCGTTCAACAACTACGCCTTCGTCGGCGAGCTCGCTCTCGACGGCTCCCTGCGTCCCGTGGCGGGCGCCCTGGCCATGGCCATCAACGCCCGGAACCAGGGCCTCCAGGGTATCGTGCTCCCTGCCATGAACGCCGATGAAGCGGGCGTGGTCCAGGGCTGCGATGTCATCCCGGTGCAGTCGCTGGAACAGGCCGCCGCCTTCGTCGCAGGCGACGAAGTCATTCCGCCCCACCGCACCGAAGTCGACGAGCTCTTCCAGACGGCTCACCTGCGCGTGCCCGACTTTGACGAGGTAAAAGGACAGGGCCACGTGAAGCGCGCCCTCATGGTGGCCGCTGCCGGCGCCCATAATATCCTGATGGTGGGTCCTCCAGGCACGGGCAAGACCATGTTGGCCTCCCGCCTGCCCGGCATTTTACCACCCATGTCCTTCGATGAATCGCTGGAAACCACCCGCATCTTTTCCGTGTGCCCCGTGGAACAGCGCAAGGATTCCCTCATTGTCACCCGGCCCTTTCGCAGCCCCCACCACACCTCCACCACCGTCTCTATCGCGGGGGGAGGACAGCAGGCCCATCCCGGTGAAGTGAGCCTCGCCCACAATGGCATCCTCTTCCTCGACGAGTTACCCGAGTTCAACCGGGCCGCCCTGGAAGTGCTCCGTCAGCCCCTGGAAGATGGTCAGGTTCACATTCGCCGCGCCAACTATTCCGTAACCTATCCCAGCCGCTTTATGTTGGTGGTCGCCATGAACCCCTGTCCCTGTGGTTGCCGCACGGACCCCCGACGGGATTGCCGGTGTAGCTACGGCGATGTGCAACGTTATATGGGACGTCTCTCGGGCCCCCTCCTGGACCGCATCGACATCCACGTGGATGTGCCCGCACTGAGCTTCGATGAATTGACCGACACCCGCAGCAGCGGCCCCTCCACCCAGGAAGTACGCGACCAGGTTCTCGCCGCGCGGGAGCGGCAGCATGCCCGGGCCAACGGTTCCGGCGCACGCTACAACGCCCACCTGGACACCAAGACGTTGCGTCGCTACTGCGTGCTCAACGACGCCAGCAAGTCGCTGCTGGAAACGGCCCTCAACACCCTCGGACTCAGCGCCCGGGCCTACGACAAGATTCTCCGCATTGCCCGCACCCTCGCCGACCTGGAGGGCCTGGAAGACATCACGGAAATGCACGTCGCCGAGGCCGTTCAATACCGGAGCCTCGACAAAACGGTAATGTAGCCGCAGGCGGGGACTGCACCGACGCTACACTCGTTGCACTACCCACACCCACCTGAGGGCGAAAAAAACCACCCTCTGAACGCCACAGCACTCAGACGTCGGGGCCGTCCCCCTCTTCCCATAGTCTTCCTACATCACCGCGCCGCCATCCACGGTCAGAATCGCACCCGTCGTAAAGCTCGCGGCATCCGACATCAAGTACACCGCCGCCCCCACCATCTCTTCCGGCTGGGCATGGCGGGCCAACGGTGTCTTCCCGACCTGCTCATCGCGTATCTCGGGCGTGTCAATCAACACCTTGGCAAACTTGGTTTCGGTCAACCCCGGGCAGATGCAGTTGCACCGGATATTCGCCCCACCCATTTCTTTCGCCACCGTCTTGGTCAGCATGATGACCGCCGCCTTGGTCAT
>JAUIMA010000013.1 GCA_030432675.1 Candidatus Hydrogenedentota bacterium
CTGCCATTGTTTGCTGGTTCGGTTAGCGTTCCGCCCGGCGAAGTGGATAGCACACCAGCAGTAGCCCGGCGAGTCCCAAGAGGAAGATGTCGGACAAATATTCCTGGAAGGTTGTTTTCGACATAGGGCAACCCGTCGGCATTTCGCCTTCGCCTTCGCCTTCGCCTTCGCCTTCGCCTTCGCCTTCGCCTTCGCCTTCGCCCTCGCCTTCGCCCTCGCCCTCGCCCTCGCCCTCGCCCTCGCCCTCGCCCTCGCCCTCGCCCTCGCCCTCGCCCTCGCCCTCGCCCTCGCCCTCGCCCTCGCCCTCGCCTTCGCCTTCGCCTTCGCCTTCGCCTTCGCCTTCACCTTCACCTTCACCTTCACCTTCACCGGACGCCGTGGCGGCTGCAGAGAGTTCCGTCGGGCTGAGGATCATGTTCTGGTCCGTGTCGATTCGATTGAATTGGGATTCTGTCAGGGTGGGGATGGCCACGGCGGCCTCGGCCATGGAAAGGCCGCCATCCTGATTGGCGTCGGCGAGGCGCATAACGCCCAGGAGTGTCTGAGCGACGGTCACGAGATTGTCTTCGGGTGCCGATGAAGAGACGACGATATACTCCGTCTTGGTCTCTACGGAACCGGTTCCCGCCTCGGTGATTACGCTGAGGGAGACGGTATAGGTACCCGCGGTCTCGTAGTTATGCTGGGGGGATTGTGCGCTGCTGAAGGTGCCATCGCCGAAATCCCAGAACCAACGAGAGACCGTGGTGCCGGTCACGCGGGAGCTATTCGAAAAGCGGACGCTTAAGGGCGCGGTGCCCGCTCGGGGTGTTGCGGAGAAGGCGGCTTCCAGCAAGGGGGCTTCGCCCTCGCCTTCACCTTCGCCTTCGCCTTCACCACCGAGGCGCGCAAACACCGCTGTTACGCGGCGATTGCGGACTTTACCCCGCTGATCTCCCATCTTTACCCAGATAAGGTCATCCTCAATTTCGCCGATGGGTATACCTGGGTCACCATTAAGCACATCGGGATAGGTCCACCCATTTCCATCGCCCTGCCAGCCCACAAAGCGATAGCCTGGTTGCGCCATGGGCGTCAACGCCACGATTTCATCGCCCGTGTAATAGGCCTTCGCCGAATCGGCCACCACATAGCCTCCGGCACAATAGCCGGTCGAATCGGTGTTTCCCTGCAGGGAAGCACCGAGGGTGAGACTCGCGAGGGGCTCAAAGGTCGCGACTCTTGTCAGGCTTTCGGTGGAGTAGGGGAATTCTATCGCGCCGATTCGTTGCCCCGAATCCCACGCTACAAATTGCCAGCCCGGGTGGGGGCGTGCGTCGTAGTGGCTGAATCTGAGATTGACACCCTGCCCGGCCCCCGTTGAGGTCGCCGGTACGAAAAGGGTCGTATCGAAAGGGCTCATTCCATTATTTGAGGGCTGAAGGCCCACAAACACTTGACCACCGCCTTCATGGGTGCCCGTGAGTCGCACCTGAGGCTGGGTCGGGGCCGCGATGGGCATCAGTTCCTGCATGTCATAGCCCAGCCGGACGGTGGCGACGGAAGACCCGGTCGTCCACGTGCGGTCTGCGCTGGCCCAGCCGCCGCCAAGGGTGTTGCGCACGGTTACCGGTAGACCGTATTCGCCCTGAATGATGGTGGTGTCACCCGTTTCGCTTCGGCTACTGAATAATCCCTGATCGACCACAAAGTCGGTGCCGGTGATGCGGAGTTCCGGTGTAGGTGCCGAGAGGCCTTCTACCCGTTGCCCGTCGTTGACATGGAGGAACGTTACCGTGGGCGTGACCCGCCCATCCACCAGGGTATTGGGAATATTCCATTGGCGGAATGCCTTCCCGGTTTTGGGGCGGCTGATGATCCGCACTGGGTGTCCCAGGGGCACCTGGACGGGGGTGTCCAGAGGGAGCAAGCCCTGGCAGGCCACCGTAGCAAATAGTTGCAGGTCGGGTGAGCCCAGCACGGTCAATGCGCCGGTAGGGGGGGACGTGTTGTCGGTGCAGGTACACGGGAGGTCTGGAAGCTGGGGAGTCGCCAAACTGGGATAGCGAAGGGTGGCGTAGAGAGGATAGTACCAAACCCGGAGTTCGGGTGAATACCAACCCGAGCCGTCATCTTCCGCCGCCATAAAATCTTCTTCCACATTGCGCCACTCTTCCCGATTGCTCAGGCCGTCGGCGTCACCGTCCCCATCGGCACCCAGGTAGGCCTCCGCACTGGATGAATAGAACTCCGGGTAACGCAGTTCCCGCCCGGTCAATGCAGGGAGGACCTCCTGAATCCATAGACGGTGCCCGTAACTACCCAGGGTCATGAAGGCCGCCACTATATTGACGGTACTCTCCGCCTGGTCGCGCAGTACTCCCTGGGCGTGCTGTAGGTTGTCCTCGAAGACCCGCCACACCGCCACGTGGGCCATGCCGCCGCTCGCCGAATTGTCGAGATTCGGGTTTTGGAGTACCGACATGAGCAAGGCAATCTCCGCGACATCCGGAATGCCGTTGCCCGTGAGTTGTATCGCGCCGCTATGGTCCGTCCACGTGCCGCCCCAGTCGATGGGCGATAAATAGACGGATTCCGAAGGGTCGAGCTGGCCGAGATCGGTGAGAAACTGGGTGTAGTCCCCAATCAAGTCAAGCGTTTGGATGCCGGGGCGTTCCACAAAGATGGGCGCAACGGTGGTGGGATGATCCATGCGGAGGTTGAGATGTTGCGCACCGAAGGACAATGCGGCAGGTTCATCGCTCCACCGCAGAAAGTACCAGTCCGCATCCGGGAGGGCCCGTACCGAAAATGTACCGGGCGTGCAGTTGTCCTCCATCGTCGCGGTACCTTCCTGACAAGCCACCAGGCAGTCGAGATCGGTGCATTCGAAACGGGGCACAGGGTAGCTGCCCGGGGGAGGGCTGGTGGTGCCCCCTTCTGCCTCTTCGATGGTGATGGTCGCAAAGTCCACCGTGCCTGCGGGCGCAAAACGGGCCGTGATAACATCGTTTCCGAATAGCAGCAATTCCGTGTCCGTCAGGTAAGGATTCGCCACATATCCATTTTCAGAATGCCAGCGCCAGAATTCGTCCTGACCGGTGACGGCGCGCAAATCGAGTCTCTCGTAGAACACGTCCGACTCAGTGATGTGCAGGGTGATTGGTTCCCCTTCCACCACCGTGGCCGTGGTCGTGCCCAGCGTGTAGTGCAACTCCCCGTCGCCTTCCACTTGCAGCGTAATGTCAAAGGCGAGGGTGAAATAGACCTCCACAAAGCGAATTTGGTCCACGAGAACGGTGGTGTGGGCGCTGGTAGGATCGGCGACCCCGTCGCCTGCCCAGCGCTCAAATCGGTTGTTCCCCGTTTCGAGCGCCGTAATTTCCACCACCGTACCGGGTGCATAGTAGTGTGGCCGGAACTCCGGTGGATCCGTCTCCCCACCGAAGCCATTCACATAAAGGTAGAGAGATGGCCACACCCGGACGGTACGCGTAATCTCGTCCGCAGCCACGCCAAAACGATCGGTCGCGTTGTAGGTGACGTGGTATTCCCCGTAGGTCCCTGTGTCCACCGCACTGCTATCCATGATAATGGATTCGACGACTTCGCCCAGATGGTCTACGGCCGTGGCTCCCGGCTCCTCATAGACTCTATTCAGATCAAGATAGAGGATAGATTCCCCCACCAATTCCAGCGTAGGCGGCGTCGGAGCGGTTTCACCTGCGGTGGCCCCGGTCGAAAGGAGGGCCGTCACACCAAAAACCAGGAGGACAAGTAGTCCCCGGGGGATGCTGGTGATTTCAGAAAGTGTCTGCCCCGTACCCGAGAATGCGATATTGCCCATGAGAATGGCCCCTGATAGTGGTTTGCCGCCAGTTCACAGATGTCTCCTGGCGCGCCGCACGCCAGAATGAATAAGAAACATCTGTGACACCATTCTAGCCATTTGGAGGTGCGGAGTGTCAAGCGCCTGCTTGGTGCCCGGGCCCTCCATCGCGAGAGCCCGGGAAAAGGGCCCTCAGGGCCACAGTGCTTTCAAGTGAGCCACGGTGGAATCCGTCAATACCTGGCCGCCTTCGGAGCCCACTTCGTTGCTCTGCACAATCGCGCTGTAGCCGCCGCCCGCTTCCGCGTAGGGGGTGGGGACGTAGGTGCCGGGGCCGCAGAGTTGGATGAGGAAGGTCTGGAGCGCCGGGCTCTTGGCCTTCATCTGGATGCCGTATTGGAGGAAGAGCTCGAAGTCGTTGGTGGCGATGGCAATGTCGCCCAGGCGGAGGGTGTGGAGCTTCTGGTCGTAGGGACGGAGTTCCCCGGCCTGCTGGCGCTCATAACGGTCGACCACGCTCTGGTGCCACTTCACGCGACGGAAAAACTTGGCTTCTTTTTTCGACCAGGTCTCGACCTGATTCCTGGCGTCTTTCATTTCCTCTTTCGTGACCACGCGCTCGGGGAGTTCGACGTGGGCTACCTGATGGACGAAGGGGAGGTCATCGAACTTTTCCTGCTGTGCGACGGCGTAGGTCTCTTCCCATGCGTTCACCACGCGGCGGGCAATTTCCCCGATTTCGTCGAGGCCACGCAATTTATTCATACGCGCTTCGGCGGCCTTGCGAATCTGCAGATGGGGCGTGTGGTCGCCCGCCGTGCTGATCCAGCCCACGACCACGAGGTCTTCGCCATGTTTCGCCTTCAGGGTCTCACGGATGGGATGCCAGAAGTCGGCGTTCACCTTGCTGCCGCTACCCGCGCGCTGGGCGGGACAGCCCAGGCTCATGGCCGTGGCGATGAGGGTGTCGTTGGCGTCCCAGAAATACAGCATCTCGATGCCGGGGTCGTCCGGTCCTTCGAAGCCGCGAAAGCCGGGGATATGTTTTTTGCCATGCATGACCGCCGTACCGTTGTCGTAGATCATCCGGCGATTGTGGCCCACCACCGCATGGCCCAGTCCCCAACCGGCCTTGGCGGGCTGGCGTTCCTTCCACGCCTTTTCGGCCGCATCGGCAACCTGTTGGGTAAAGAAGATGCGGTACTCCGCCGGGGTCATGACGCCTTCGGGGATATGGTAATTCCCATCCACCAACACCGGGGCCGTGTGGGAGTGGGTTGCGCTGAGGATGAGCTTGTTGATATCAAAGTCGGGAATGCGGGGGGCGAGTTCAGCGGCCACCTGCTCCGCAATGCCCCCGCGAATGGCGACGAGGCCACAGGCCACGAAGATGGCCTGATCCTTCACTACGGCACCATCTCGGGATTCGATGGCCAGGATGTTGGCCTGGACGGGAGACTCCACCTCCGTAGAAACGCGGGTATGCATCTGGCCCGATAGGGCCACGGGGCCATCGGGGGTGATGGAGGTGGATTCCGCGCCCACATGGAGCGTGGCAGCGTGGGTGAGTGCGGATCCGCTGAGGGCGAGCGTCAAGACAAGAATAGCGCGATACAACATCAGTAAGTAAACTCCTGGAAATTTTGTCGGGTCCAACTATTTTCACCACGAAGGGCGCGAAGGTCACGAAGAACGGAGGAAGAAGATTTCACGGAACAAACTGCGAAAGTTGACCTCTTCCGGGGCGCGACACGGGCTGTCTATGTACTTCTCTTTGAGTTGTGTTTCCTTCGCGCTCTTCGTGCCCTTCGTGGTGTAGCGTTTTACGTTTGGATTACTTTTCTTCCGCCCACATTTCCTTCACGGCACGCACGGTCTCATCCACAATCACCTGTCCGCCTTCGGGTCCCACGTCATTGCTCTGGACAATGGCGCTATAGCCGCCGCCCGCCGCCGCGATAGGCGTGGGGATGTAGGTGCCCGGTCCGGCGAGCTGAATGAGGAAAGAATGGAGTGCCGGGCTCTTGGCCTTGATCTGAATTCCGTATTGGGTGAAGAATTCAAAGTCGTTGGTGGCGATGGCAATGTCCCCGAGGCGGAGGGTGTGGAGTTCCATGGCGTAGGGCACGATGTCCCCGCCTTGCTGGCGCTCGTAGCGGGTCAATACCTTTTCATGCCATTTAACCCGGCGGGAGAATTTGATGTCCTTCGACCATTTTTCAATTTCTTTTTTCGCATCGTTCATTTCTTCTTCCGTCACGATACGTTCGGGCAACTGGATAGTTTCCACCTGATGCACCAGCGGCAGGTCGTCAAACTTTTCTTTCGCGGCCCCTTCATAGGCTTCTTCCCAGGCGTTGATGACGCGACGGGCGATTTCTTCCAGGCGGGTCAGGCCCCGGAGTTCGCGCATGCGATCTTCCGCTTTCTGGCGATAGCGGATGTGGGGCGACTGGTCACCGGCGGCACCAATCCAGCCGAGGACAACGAGGTCCTTGCCATATTTCTCTTTCAGCCCTTCACGGACCGGGTGCCAGAAGTCGGCGTTCACCGCGTTCCGGCTTTCCACTTCCTGGGCGGGACAGGCAATGTTCACGGCGGTGGTAATGAGCTGGTCGTCTTCGCCCCAGAAGAAGAGGACTTCCACGGCGTGGTCTTCCGGCCCTTCGATACCGCGAAAACCATCGACACGGATGTCGCCATACATCTGGTGGTGGCCGTCTTCGAAGTAGGAGCGGCGGTTATAGGCCACCACGGCATGAGACATGCCCCAACCGGCTTTGGCGGGGCGACGGGATTTCCACGCGGCTTCGGCGGCATCGACCACCCGGAGCACCAGGAAATCCACATAGGCCGTGGGCGTCATGACCTCCGGATCGTTGACTTCATATTTTCCTTCCAACAACACCGGGGCCGTGTGGGTGTGCGTCGCACTGAGGACGAGTTTCTGGATATCAAAGTCGGGAATCCGAGGTGCCAGTTCTTCCCGCACGCGCTCCAACAGGCCCTCCCGAATGGCCACCAGCCCACAGGCCACAAAGAGGGCCTGCTCTATCACGGTATCGCCTTCACGGGATTCCAGGGCCATGGCGTTGGCCTGGATTTCCGACTCTACCGAGCGTGCAATGCGGGTCGTCATCTGGCCCGTGAGTGCAACGGGTAATTCCGGAGTAATGCTCGTGGTGTGGGCCCCCACGTGGAGGGTGGCGGCCGAAGCCATAGAACTCACGAGAGCGGTGAAGCAGAGGGTCGCTAAAAGGAGGCGGCTATTATGCATGTGAATGGTTTCCCCGTAGTTGGTTAGACGTGCTGCATGCCTGATAAGAGCGTTACCATAGCACCGGTATCCCGTGGAGCGCCACTACCTGATTGACGAAGTGAAACCCAGCATGACAGTCGCGTGTCCTGTGAATCCGTCGGGCCATGCTTGCCAACGTGTTCCTGTGAAGCGGATAATGGGTGGTACCGATTCTGAAGTGAGCTGGCGTCCCGGAGTCGGGGGTATATCCGCAGGAAACAAATCGAAAAGGGTACCGCATGACGAAACCACCTTCGAGTACAGCAGGGAGCACCGGCGTGGAACAAGTTTCCGGTTGGGGGCTGCGCCTGTTACTGGTGGGTCTATCTGCCGTGGCGTTTTCGGCCTGCGAACACACGGGCCTCATGAAGACCCCCAACATCTATCTCGCTACCGACCTGGATCCCTTTGCGGCGTTGCCGCCCGAAAAGCAGCAGGTAACGGTTGATCTCCTGTACGCGACTGACCGTGTGCCCGAAGAAAACCCCGAGGAGCCCCGTGGCCGTGGAATTCAATACGGCCACCATCGATCCGACAGCCTGGCCTTCGGGCGGGCCACCGTGGCGCTGGGTGAACACGTTACCTGGGAGGAGCTACACGAAGCGAGCTTGAGCCGTCAACGCAACCGGCGATTTGTTCCTTACCTGGAAGATACCGTCGAACTGGGCCGCTTTCCCGCGTCTCAAAGCACGTGGATAGCTTCGGGTGGGGCCTTAAGGCCCAATGAAGATAATCACACACTTTCGCAGGCCGCCACGGCGGAGATACAGGGGGAAGTGTCCCGGTTGCTCGCCAGCAGTGATCGGCGCGAAGCCTTTATTTTTATTCATGGATACAACAATCAGTTTTATCACGCCGCCTTGACGATGGCCCAGCTCTGGCATTTCATGGGGCGGCCCGGCGTGCCTATGATCTATTCCTGGCCAGCCGGGCGCGGTGGGCTCCGGGGTTATACCTCCGACACCGAGTCTTCTCAATTTACGGTCTATCATCTCAAGCAGTTTCTTCGTGCGCTGGTGGAGACGCCGGGCCTGGAGAAAATACACATCCTCGCCCACAGCCGCGGCACAGATGTGGCGACCACGGCCATACGGGAACTCATGTTGTCCTACCGCGCCGCCGGGAAGGATAGTCGGGCCACCCTGAAATTGGGCAATCTCGTGCTCGTAGCACCCGATCTCGATATCGAGGTGGTGCAACAGACCCTCGTGGCCGAAGGAATGATTGGTGTTCCCGAGCGCTTTACGGTTTATATTTCTCCCCGTGACCGGGCCTTGCTCCTTTCGTCGTGGATGATGGATAGTGTAAAACGGCTGGGTAATATCGGGGTTGAAAACCTGAGCGCCGAAGAGCGAGCCAGTATTACCGCCGTGCCGCTCTTGACGTATATTAACGCTGACGTGAAGAGTGACATCACGGGCCATGCCTATTTCTGGACCAACCCGGCAGCAAGTTCTGACCTGATATTATTACTCCGGGACGATCTGGCTCCGGGAAGTAAGTTTGGTCGCCCCCTCGTCCGAAAATCGGACAACTACTGGATCCTTCGTGATCAGTATCTGTTGCGCACACCCGATTTGGTGGCGGAGTAGGGGGACAGTCACGATCAGACCTTTGCTGACGGGGAAAACGGTTGCGCGCAGGTCTGTAATGAATTACACTGGAGATGGACTTCCGGTGCGGGGAGTCAACGTCTTTATCGCTTCACATCCTGTTGGTGCACGTTGTTGGCGAGAAGCGACAGAAGATGACAGAGAATGTTTGGAGAGTGATATGACGGAACAGGCTGGGGACAGCGCGGTGGCAGTGGATTTCAGTCGCATCCAGGAAACTTCGTGTGGCGATACGGAATTTGAGCAAGAGCTCTTTCAGCTGTTTCTTGATGACAGCACCGCAAGGATAGATGTGCTCCGGTCGGCGCTGGAAAGCCGTGATCTGGATCGACTTCAACTTGAGGCACATACCTTGAAAGGGGCGGGCGTCAATGTAGGCACCTTGAAGTTCCACGAGATTGCCGCCGATTTGGAGCAATTGGATGGAGATTCTGTCGGGGACCGGGGCGTGGCCCTGTTTTCCGATTTGGAAGCCGAACATGCCCGCGTGCGAAGCGCAATTACCTCCTACCTGGCTACCCTGTAACGTCTCACGTCCTGTGGCGACGGAGTTTTTTTGACCGCCAGACTCCCAAGATCGGACCACCGCTCTTGAAAAAACCACCTCTTCTGTTGGATTCCGAGTTGTATCGCGGTACAATCCCCCTAACAAAGGAGGCTGTTATGCTTGAAGTTGAAATTCTCGGGGTTAGCCAGGCGGAAGAGCACCGTTACCCCCTTGTGCTGCTGCGATACGAGAGCCGTGTATTGCCTATCCTGGTCGGCATTCCCGAAGCGAGCGCCATCCAGCTGGGTCTTCAGGGCGAGAAGACCGCCCGACCCATGACCCATGACCTGATTTGCAATCTACTCGCGGGACTTCGAGGAGAACTAATCTCCGTCAACATCTACAAGCTCGAAAACGAGACCTTTCTGGCCCACTTGAACGTGGAGCAGAAAAACAATAATGGGGAAGTCGAACAAATTCTACGGATTGACACCCGCCCGAGCGACGGTATTGCGGTGGCGGTTCGGGTAGGATGCCCCATCCTCGTGGCAGAAGAGGTGATGGATGCGGCGGCCCAGGATGCGTCTATTCTTGGTGGAGATGATGATGAGGAAGACGATGAGGACGATGTGGATGTGGACGGAGACGATTACTAGGGGATTGGGCCGAAGTGATGGGAGCTCATTTCGCCCGGCCTGTTTCCGTCAGCCCGTCGGCCCATTGCACTCCGGGGGGATTCGATAATGCTACTCAGGGCGTAGCAGGTCGAGAAACTTGTGGTTGGCTTTGGGGAAGGCGTAGGCGTCGAATTCTTCGGGGTGTACCCACTTCAGCTCAGTATGGACGTTGGAACGGGCCTCCCCCGACACGATAGTGCAGCGGTAGACATTGAGCGTCACCTTTAGGTGGGTGTATACGTGCTTGACCGAGGCTATCATGCCGCCCACCTTGACCTCCACGCCCAATTCCTCGGCACACTCCCGCGCGAGCGCCGCCTGGTGGGTTTCACCCGCCTCGAGTTTTCCACCGGGAAATTCCCAGAGTCCCGCCAACATGCCATCCGGGCCACGTCGCCCGATGAGGTATTGCCTGTCCCGCTCGATGACCGCCACCACGATTTCCTTGTGGGGAACGGCCTTTCGGGGTTTCTTTACGGGGCGCTGCTCCTGCAGCCCTTTTTTTCGCGCCGCACACTCGGAAAAAACCGGACAGGAATCGCAATCCGGTTTGCGGGGGGTGCATATGCGGGCACCCAACTCCATCATGCTTTGGTTGAAATCACCCGGTGCAGACTCGGGGACCAGGGCGTCGGCGATAGCCCAGAGCTTTTTTTCCGTTGCGGATTCGCCGATGGGCATGGCGATATTGAAGAGGCGGGTGAGCACCCGTTTCACGTTCCCATCTACCACAGGGACCCGCTCGTTGAAGGCGATACTGGCGATGGCACCGGCAGTATAGCGTCCCACACCAGGCAGGAGCTGGAGGATTTCAGCGGATTCCGGCAGGGAGCCGTGGTGCTGCTCCATCACCTGCCGCGCGGCCTTGTGAAGATTGCGGGCGCGGGTGTAGTAGCCCAGGCCTTCCCAGAGTTTCAACACTTCATCTTCCGAAGCGGCAGCGAGGGCAGGCAGGGTGGGCAATGCGACGAGAAAGCGCTCATAGTAGGGCAGTCCCTGATCGACCCGGGTCTGTTGCAAGAGTATTTCGGAGAGCCAGATGTGGTAGGGGTCCTGGCTCTTACGCCACGGAAGATCCCGCGCTTCTTCCTGAAACCATTGGAGAAGTGACTTGCGGATATGTGGCGCCTGTTGCATAATGCGGTGAATTTCCAATGTGGTGGCTCAAGGAACAGCGAATAATCGGGTGCGCCGAAGGGTATTGGGAGAAGGCCATCGGACACTCCATGTCTATCATACATGGGAAGCGACTTCGATTGCCTGTGTTTACAGTCCGCCTACAACTAAGATGGTGAAGAATGGAAGAGAAAGCGTACCGGTCATCGTTTCACCGCATGCGAGACAAGACCCATGAAGTTATTTTTGAGGCCGACACGCCCTTGGGTAAATTTTTCGATGTGGTGCTGATTGCACTCATCGTCCTCAGCGTGGGCACGGTCATGCTGGATAGTGTGGAGTCCTACAGCGAGAAGTATGGGGTGCTTTTTTACCGACTGGAGTGGGGCTTTACGATCGCCTTCACCATCGAGTATCTCCTGCGTCTTTCCTGTATTGCACGGCCCTCGCGCTATGCGACCAGTTTCTTTGGTGTCGTGGATTTGCTGGCCATCCTGCCTACCTATATCAGCCTCTTCTTTCCAGGAAGTCAGTATCTGTTGGTCATCCGGCTCTTGCGCGTGCTCCGGGTATTTCGCGTGCTGAAGATTGTGCAATACGTGGGTGAAGCGGATCTGCTCATGAGTGCCATCGAAGCAAGCCGTCGAAAAATCACGATCTTCCTTTTTGCCGTATTCACCATCGCCACCATTGCCGGCTCCCTCATGTATGTCATCGAAGGGGCTGCGTCGGGCTTTACGAGTATACCCCGGAGCATCTATTGGTCCGTCGTAACGTTGACCACGGTAGGATACGGCGATATTTCACCGACCACGCCCCTGGGTCAAGGCTTGGCGACCATCATCATGCTCATGGGTTATGGAATTATCGCGGTGCCCACGGGCATCGTGACGGCGGAGATTACCCGCGCATCAGAGCGGGTACATCTCGCGGTGCGCTCGTGCAAATCCTGCGGTGGCGAGTTTCATGCCCGTGACGCGAAATATTGTAAGCACTGTGGGGAAAAACTTACGTAGCGTCTGCGTTGGCTGCCGGGGTGACCGACAATGCGGCCGCATACCAGGTGCGGGCCAGTTGCTCAGCGGTAAAACGAAGATTTTCCTTGGCGGAGTCCCGTGCCGTTTCCCAGGTCTGGGGGCCTGGGCAAATGGGGTGAATAGACGTGATGCCGTGTTCCAGCAAGGCTTCGGCACCCGGCAAAACGCGACCACCGAGGGCCAAAACGGGAACGCGGTGGGGCAGGGCCAATTGGGCCAGTCCCACCGGGGTCTTTCCGAAACAACTCTGTGCATCCAGGCTGCCTTCGCCGGTAATTACCAGATCGGCCGAAGCGATGACCTCGGGGAGATTACACAGGGTGGCGATCAGCTCCAAGCCGCGCTCGAGTTTGGCACCGGCAAAGGCCATTAACCCACCAGCCAGCCCGCCGGCCGCACCGGCACCTTCCACGCGGAGAATCTCCACACCCAGGTCGCGCTCGATAATTTTTGCAAAGTGTCCCAGGGCGTGGTCGAGTATCAAAACGTCTTCGGCGGAGGCCCCTTTCTGAGGGCCATAAATTGCCGTGGCACCGCTCGGACCACACAGGGGATTGTTGACGTCGCAGGCCACGTAAACGTTGACTTCGTCCAGGCGGGGGTGTCGCTTGCTTGGGTCGATTCGATCCAGTTGGACGAGCCGGGCACCGCCTCGCTCCAGCTCATTTCCCTGCTTGTTGATAAATTGATAGCCCAAGGCCTGGGCCATGCCCGCACCCCCATCATTGGTTGCGCTGCCGCCCACCCCGATGATGACGTCGTTGACCCCCTGATCCAGCGCATGGGCAATGAGCTCGCCCGTTCCGAAGGTGGACGTCATGCAGGGGTCCCGTTCGTCGGGTGGTACGAGATCAAGGCCCGACGCCGCCGCCATCTCAATGATGGCCACCTGACCGCCCTGGATACGCCCATAGGCGGCCGAGACCGCTTCGCCCCGGGGGCCGGTGACCTCGATCGTCACGGTTTCCCCCCCGGCCGCTCGAACGACGGCATCTACGGTGCCTTCACCGCCATCGGCCATGGGAAAACACTGGGTTTCCGTTCCCGGCATGCCCGCAAGCCATCCTGCTTCGATGGCCTCTGCCACCTCATCAGCACGAAGACATTCCTTAAACGAATCGGGTGCTATAACTACGCGCATAACGAGATCCCAGGAGATTTAATGTTACAATGCGAACTCAATCGAGTGGACATTTCCAGAGTAAACACCATACCCCGTTTTTCGCGTGGGATACAAGGGGACTGAAACAGGCTATGAAGTGGACGCGTAGAGAGTTTGTGGGAGCTGCTGGTCTTCTGGCCCTGGCGGGCTGCGCACGGGTCAAGCAGAGTCGTATTGGAAAACTGGCACCAGACCTTGATTTTCGTAAAGAAGGCCCCCTTCGCTTTGCCGCTCTCAATGATCTGCATCTCCTGGATTCCCGGAGTGTTGGCATTGTGGGGCGCGCCGTCAATGCGATTAACAACGACGAAGACATTGCGTTTACGGTCGTGCTCGGTGATCTCACCAGCCACGGCACCTTACGTGAAATGAATCTCGTGCGTCATGCCCTCGGCCGTTTGGAAAAGCCCTACTTCTGCATTCCCGGACCCCACGATTTGGCGGTCGGCACCGAAGACCCCTACACATTCTATCGGCGGGTCTTTAAGAAGTCCCAGTGGAAAATGAATATGGAGGGCTGGGCCTTTCTCGGGGTGGACACCTGTGGCGGAAGAGAGGAGTCTCTGCCCATGAGCGAATCCAACCTGGAGTGGTTCGACATTCAGTTGGCCCACCTCGACCCGAAGCGGCCGCTGGTCGTTCTTACGCACCATCCACTGGCCCCCGGTTTTGAAGGACGCCTCGCCAACGCCGATGACGTCTTGTCGCGCCTTGAGCCCTACAATGTGAAGCTCGTGCTTTCGGGCCACTATCACGGTAGCCAGGTCACGGATCATGCGGGTGCCGTCCACATTACGACGCCGTGTTGCAGCACCGTTGCACAAAACAGCGATGGTACGGCGGAAAAAGGCTTCCGTCGGGTAGTCCTGGACGAGGGCCAGATTCAGCACGAATTTGTTCCCGTGCCCACCTGAGCAGGAAGGAGGCCCCATGCTGATTGCGACCCTGCTGACCGCTGTTTCGCTGCTTCTCTTTCTGGGTAACAATGTGCTGGGTCTGGGGGCCGGTGGCTGGTTGAAAATGACCACGTCCACCGGATTTCTTGCCATGGCCATCGCGGCAGGGGCTTTCCAGACCCCTTATGGGCGCATGGTTTTTCTAGCCCTCTTCTTTTCCTGGTGGGGCGACCTTTTTCTCATCAGTCATCAGGAGAAGCTTTTCCTTATGGGGCTGGTGGCCTTCTTTCTGGGACACGCGGGTTTCGCCGGTGCCTTCCTCGTCCATGGAGTCGATTGGAAATACACCGCCCTCAGTATCGGGATTGGCATCGTTCCGGTTCTCTTCGTGATTTCCTGGTTGAATCCCCATCTCGGTAGCATGCGCATTCCGGTCTACGCCTACATGGCCATTATCACGCTCATGGTCGCCCTTTCGATAGGGGCCTGGGGGCGGGGAGCCACGCTGTTGCTGGTGGTGGGAGCCATCCTGTTTTACTGCTCCGACATTTTCGTCGCCCGCGAGCGCTTCGTGACCCAGACCCCCTGGAACCGTCATTTGGGCCTTCCCCTCTACTACGTCGCCCAAATGCTCCTGGCGGCCAGTATTTTGCGAATTAACGATACGGATACATCTCCCGTTTCCTGAGCTCCGGGAAGTGACCAGAGGAATAGCTTTCATCCATGCGCGTATTAGGATTCGATCCCGGCACGGCCACCACCGGCTATGGCGTAGTTTATGGAAAAGGCAGTCGACTCCACTATATTGCCCATGGGATTATCAGCACCCCGGCGAAGCAGCACTATGCCCTGCGCCTGAAGACGATTTACGATGAGGCCGTCGCGCTTATCACCACCCATAAACCCGATGCCGTGGCCATCGAGAAGCTCTACTTCAAGCAAAACGTCACCACGGGTATTACCGTGGCCCAGGCGCGGGGGGTCCTGTCGCTGGCGGCCGTGCAGGCCGACCTTCCCATCGGGGAGTTCAGCCCCACCGAGGCCAAGCTGGCTATCACGGGCTACGGCAAGGCCGACAAGAAGCAGGTTCAGGAGATGATTAAGATGCTGCTGAATCTGGAAAAAACTCCCCGCCCCGATGACGCGGCGGATGCCCTGGGTATCGCTATCTGCCAGATACACGCGGGGCCTGCCCAATTGTTGGAGCGATGAGCTGTTTTGCCTGGGCCTTTGTAAATGCACAACGGCCCCGAAACACTGGGTCAGCAGCATTTCAGGGCCGGTAGGGTAGACGGGAGGCCAAGGCCACCCGAAAAATTATCCAAGCACGGCGTCGCCCGTTTCTCCGGTGCGGATGCGGACGGCTTCTTCGATGGGAAGCACGAAGACTTTGCCATCGCCGATACGTCCGGTCGAGGCACCGTCGAGGATGGCCTTGACCACCTGCTCCACGATGTCATCTCCGACGACAATTTCCAACTTTACTTTGGGCAGGAATTCCACGACGTATTCCGCGCCGCGATACAGTTCCTTGTGGCCCTTCTGACGGCCAAAGCCTTTGACCTCGGAAACGGTGAGTCCCTGAATTCCTACAGCGGACAGGGCGTCCTTCACTTCTTCCAACTTAAAGGGTTTGATGATAGCTTCGATTTTTTTCACAGGTATATTCTCCACGACTGCGTTATGTCATCGCCTGAAGGGTGGCCCTGCTTTCTCGTTCCAGGACCGGGTCACAAACGGGATGACCGCATTGCGTTGTATTGCGTACACAAGACCAACCTTGGGGAGGTCCGGGGACCTCCCCCATGGCAGGTCATTACAGTAAGTAGCCTTCTTCGCCGTGTTCGGCCAGGTCGAGACCCTGGTTCTCGGCTTCTTCGCTGACACGAAGACCAATCGTCAGGTCTATCAACTTGAAGAGTATCAGGGATACCACACCGCTGTACACCAGGGTGACCAGAATACTCTTAATCTGTGCGATTACCTGGGTGCCGATAGTCATACCTTCGGCAAGACCGTAGCCGCCAAGGGATTCTGCGGCGAAGACACCGGTAAGCACCGCACCGACGATACCGCCGATACCGTGTACGCCAAAGGCGTCGAGAGAATCATCATAACCGCCCATCCGCTTGATGCTGGTGGCACCCAGGAAGCAGATTACGCCGGAAGCTACACCGATGGCGATGGCACCCATGGGGCCAGCCGTACCGGAGGCGGGCGTAATGGCAACGAGACCGGCAACCGCACCCGTCGCCGCACCGAGGGCGCTGGGTTTGCCATGTTTGACCCATTCGATGCCCAACCACGTCAGCGTGGCGGCAGCGGTGGAGAGCTGGGTGACCAGCATGGCCATACCGGCTGTACCGTCGGCTGCCAGCTCACTACCGGCGTTAAAGCCAAACCAACCGACCCAGAGCATACCCGCACCGGTCACAGTCATTGTCATGTTGTGGGGGGGCATGGCGCGCTGGGGATAGCCGTTGCGCTTACCCACCAGGATACAGGCAACCAAGGCTGCGATACCGGCGTTGATGTGAACCACCGTACCGCCCGCGAAATCGAGGACGCCCCAGGTGTGAAAGAGGGCGCCTTCACCCGACCAGGCCATGTGGCAGATGGGCGCATACACGAGTACCAACCACAACGTGGTGAAAATCAATACGGCGGAAAACTTCATCCGTTCCGCAAAGGCACCGCAGATAAGGGCGGGCGTAATGATGAAGAAGGTCATCTGGAACATGATGAAGATGGTCTCGGGATAGGTCCCCGCCAGGCCGTCCACGGTCACGTTCTTCAGAAAGGCATTGTCGAAGTTACCGACAAGGGAGTGAAGGTTGATGACGCCTTCTGTTTGCCCTTCGGAAACGCCGAATGCCAGGCTGTAGCCACAGACCACCCAGATGATGCTGGCCAGGGCCACGATGGTGAAACACTGCATCAATACGGACAAAACGTTTTTCGAACGGACCAGGCCCGCGTAGAACAGCGACAGGCCGGGAATAGTCATGAACAATACCAGTACGGTGGCGACGAGCATCCAAGCCGTGTCGCCTGAATTCAATTCGTCCTGAGCCTGCGCCAGGGCGGGTACACAAAGGGCGGCACCCAGTAGTCCCAATCGCATGCCAAATGCACTGCGAACGCTTTCAAAATGCTTCACGTATCTCTCCTTTTAATCAACGGGCGTGCAAACACTGCGTCAGTCGAAAAATTGAAAAGGCGGATACAGAGGGGGGAATCCCAAGAGGGTACTCTCCAATACGCCTGTCCCATTGCCGATGCGCTTCGATCACCCGCACACGCCGTTCCGGGTCTGCGAAGCACATCTTCTTGCCACGGGACATAGCGCAACTACTGTGCCAAGGCTCAGCATGGCGGTCATGGCGCGGGTGTAGCCCCCGGTAAGTACTTTTTGTTACAGGGGGTTAAGACTTTCTTGCGCGACACTTTCCCGGTTTATGGGGGAATAGACAAAATGACCACACCGAGTGTTTTTTGCGATAAAGCTACCAAATGGTGTGATTTGCGCGGTGGTCCGGACGAAAAGGTCGGGTCATCCCCTCAGTTCAGGGAAACTTCCCACCCGGGGGTTGCTCGACGCGAAACGGGTTGAACCAGCGGCGCAATCTGGGCCATACTGCGCACCCACGTGGCCCGTGTTCTTTGGAACGATGGGCCCGAAGCCCGCCCGTTCCACAAGACCAGGAGACCCTCAGGCCCCATGCCCGGAAAAGCCGCCGCTGTCCAGTCAGGAAGTGATCTGGAAAAGAAAGTCGTCCAGCTCGGGCTCGATCTTGGGCTGGCCGTTGAATCTCAGGTTGCGGTGGGGCGACGTATCTGGGGCGCGCGCCGACGCATTGACGTGGTGCTCAAGCATCAGGAAACCCGGGTCAGCCTTGGTATCGAATGTAAGTACCAGGGTAGCTCGGGTTCGGCCGAAGAGAAAATTCCCGCCACCATCGATGACATACGCGCGTGGCCTATCCGCGGCATTGTGGTGTTTTCAGGCAACGGCTTTTCGGATAACATCCGTGCGTACTTATTGTCCACGGGCAAAGCGGTCGAATTGCGCGATCTGAAGAAGTGGTTGGAGTTGTATTTCGGTCTATGACAGAACCCCTTGCCATAGCGGGAACGCCACGCCCCTTCTTGAAGTGGGTAGGTGGAAAGCGACAACTGCTACCTGAGTTGGAGCGGCGTGTGGCCCAGGCCCGGCCCCATGGGCGTTATCATGAGCCCTTCGTCGGGGGCGGCGCGCTCTTTTTCGATCTCTATAGCCGGGGGGAATTGGGGCGGAGTAAGGCCTGTTTGTCTGATAACAACCAGCGGTTGATTCAGGCCTATTGGGCGGTGCAGGAGCACGTCGAAGAAATCATCGCCTTACTGGATTCCCACAGGGCATCCCACGAAAAAGAATTCTACTATGCGATGCGGGCCCAGGTGCCGGAAGATCCCATTGAGCGCGCTGCCCGGATTATCTATCTCAACCGGACCTGTTTCAACGGGCTCTTTCGGGAAAACAGCAAGGGAGAGTTTAACGTGCCCATGGGGCGTTACAAGAATCCCCTCATATGCGACGCGCCCAATCTTCGGGCCGTTTCCCGCGCCTTGCAACGGTGCACGATTCGTCACCAGTCCTTTGCTGCCGTGCTCGAAACGGCCAAGACCGACGACCTGGTCTACTTTGATCCACCCTACGCCCCCGTATCAAAGACGGCCAATTTTACCGGCTATCACAAAGGAGTCTTTGGGGAGGAGTTGCAGCGAGAACTGGCGGACGTGTTTCAGGAGTTGACGAAGCGGGGCGTAAAGGCCTTGTTGTCCAACTCCGATGTACCCTTGATCCATGCACTCTATAAGGGCCACCAAATCGAAGTGGTGCGCGCAACGCGGCTGGTTAACAGCAATGCCAGCAAGCGGGGCAAGGTAAACGAAGTTATGGTGCGCAACTTCTAAGGAAGCAGGCGGACCCTACTCAATGTCGCTCAAGCTGTCACGGATGGCGAGGATTTCGTCGAGGCTGTCAAAGAAGACGTCCGTAATCTCGGGGTCAAACTGTTTGCCCTGCTCTTCCCGGAAGAGATCCAGGATGCGGTCCAGTTCCCAGGCCTCCTTGTAGACCCGTTTTACTCCCAGGGCGTCGAAGACGTCGGCGATACACGTAATGCGCCCGAAAATATGGATGTCTTTCCCTGAAAGTCCGTGGGGATAGCCCCGCCCATCGAAGCGCTCGTGGTGCTGCAGCGCGATGACGGCGGCCGCCTGTAAGACATGACCCTTGGTTACCTTCAACATGTCATACCCCATGGTCGCATGGGTTTTGATGATGTCGAACTCTTCCGGCGTCAGTTTGCCGGGCTTGTTCAGGATGGCATCGGGAATGCCGACCTTACCCACATCATGGAGGGGGGAGGCCAGCCGTAAGATTTCGGCTTCCGCCGGGGAAAGTCCGCACTTCAGCCCCAGCAGCTTGCAATACTCCGCCACACGTTTTACGTGGAAGCCCGTTTCCTGAGAGCGGGTCTCAACGATTTCACCCAAAGTAAATACGATTTCTCGCTGGGCATCTTCCACATCACGAAGGAGGCGCACATTTTCCAGTGCGGCCGCCGCATGATTCGCCATGATGCTGAGGATCTTGAGGTCGGCTTCCGTAAAAGTCTTCTGGTTTCGCTTTTCCGTGACATTGAGCACGGCGATTACGCGGCCCTTTTCCCCTTCGGGTCCGGACAGTGCGGAACTCTTGCGCTCCAACGGTACCGAAATAAAGGAGTTGTCCCGTAATTGCCAACTGAGCTTGTCTACGCTGGGTTCCTGGCGGATATCTTCTACAAAAAGGGGTTTGACATTTTCCGCCACCCAGCCGGAGATGCTGTTTTTAACGTGGACCGCTGCGTTGTCATAATCCTGGGGGAGACCCACGCCCCGGGCCACGGTCATCTGCGTCCCATCTTCGGAAACCAGCATGAGGGAGCCCCGCTCGGCTTCTACACGTTGCAGGGCGGCTTCCAATACGAATTCGAGCAGCATGTCTTCGGAGCGAATGGATGCGATACGTTCGCTGATATTGAAGAGCTCCGTGATTTCCAGGAGGCTGGCATTCTCATTGGCAAGTCGGCACCGCTCCAGGGCATTGGTGACCGACATCTTGATCTCGCTCAGATTAAAGGGCTTTAAGACATAGTCGTAGGCCCCCTCCTTGACCGCTGCACGGGCCGTTTCGAGGGTGGCATAGCCGGTCATGACAATGGGGACCAGGGTTGGTGCAACGAGGCGGGCTTTGCGGATTAGTTCGATGCCGTCCATTTCGGGCATCATGATATCGGTAAACAGGACCACGAAATCGTTGGTGGACTGGAGCATTTCCAGTGCGGCCATGCCATTGGGGGCAGACGCAACGCTGAATCCTTCATCCGTCAGGATGTCGGACATCAGTTCGCGTATTACGATTTCGTCATCAACGATGAGAATGCGTTCCGCTTTCGCCATAACTTCTCCCAGAGGCCAGACAATCTTCGGCTAATCATACCATAAATCAGCGCAAACTTCGCAATCTGTCAAGCAACTACTTCATGCCGCAACGCCGCCGTGCCTGTTTGAGGGCCGCCCGTACCCGCCGGGGTGCCGTGCCCCCGGGGTTGTCCCGACGCTTGACGATGGCTTCTGGCGTCAGCACCTGATAGACATCTTGCTCAAAACATGCCGAATAGCGCTGATAGATCGGGAGCGCGAGCGCTGGCAAGGTGGTGTTTTCCTGGGTGCAATGAAGCACGATCTTTCCAATGATACCATGGGCTTCGCGAAAAGGGACGCCTTTCATGACCAGGTAATCGGCCAGATCCGTCGCTTCCATAAAGCCTTCTGCCGTGGCCTGGGCCATGGCATCACGCTGAATCGCGATGGAAGGAATCATGCGGGTGAAGACGGCCAGGCACAACTGCACGGTGTCAGAGGCATCGAAAAGGGCTTCCTTATCTTCCTGCAGATCCCGGTTGTAGGTCATGGGAAGACCCTTCATCAGGGTCAGCAGGGCCGTCAGGTCCCCATAGACCCGACCCGTCTTGCCGCGGACCAACTCGGCCACATCGGGATTTTTCTTCTGGGGCATGATGCTGGAGCCGGTGGTGAAGGCATCGCCAATCTCGACGAAGCCAAAAGCCGGGCTCGACCAGAGGATGAGTTCTTCGCTGAAGCGGGAGAGGTGCATCATAATCAGCGAGGCGCCCGCACTGAACTCGATCATGTGATCCCGGTCCGAAACGGCGTCCATGCTGTTTTTGGAGATGCCATCGAATTCGAGGAGGTCGGCCACCTGTTTGCGGTCAATGGGGTAGGGGGTGCCCGCCATGGCCGCCGAACCCAGGGGAAGGATATTGACCCGCTTTCGGAGCTGGGTGAAGCGCTCCGTATCCCGCGCCAGCATTTCGACATAGGCGAGAAGATGGTGGGCAAAGAGCACGGGCTGGGCATTCTGCAAGTGGGTGAAGCCGGGAAGGATGACGTCAATATGTGATTCGGCCAGCGTAATGAGGGCGCCTTGGAGTTCATTGAGCAGCGCGATGATGGCATCGATCTGGTCCCGCATCCAGAGGCGCATGTCCGTGGCAATCTGGTCATTGCGGCTGCGGCCCGTGTGGAGCCGTTTGCCCGCATCGCCGATGCGGGCGACCAGGGCGGCCTCGATGTTGGTGTGCACATCCTCCATCGCCGTATCCCAGGTCATCTCGCCTGCGGCAATGGTCTTGTCGATGGCTTTCAGGCCCTGGATGATTTTCTTCACCTCGGCCTTGGCAATGATATCGCAGTCACCCAGCATGGTGGCGTGGGCGATGCTCGCCCGAATGTCCCACGGGGCAAGCCGGGAGTCATAGCTCACCGACTCTCCAAGGATTTCGACCAGGTTATCGGTCTTGCCTTCAAAACGACCACCCCAAAGTTTACTCATGCGAATACCTCTTAAATTACTACGATGAAAGGAGACCGGGGAACCGGCGAGACCCATGGCACCTGTGTGCGTGTTAATCTATTATCATAACGCATCGCTCCGCACGGTTTCGAAAAAGAACCACCACCGAAAGGATGGGTGCATGATCTTGACTCGGGTCGCTGGCGAGTCTACGCTTACGGGACAGCAGTATCCGCCAAACTGGCGCAAGATTACGACGTGCAGGGAGCTTTCTACTATGAATACCGCTATTGACGGGCCAGAGCCGACCACCAGGTTTCGTTCTCGAAGCCTTCAGCGCGCGCTTGCGGTACCGTCCCTTCTACTCTGGGCGTTGCTGAGTGGTCTCGCTCTTGTCTGGTCTGCGGGAGTGGTCATTGGCGCTCTTTCGGGGCGGCTCGTTGCAACCGGTGATTGGCGTTTTCCCTATCTGATAATCGTTGTATCACTCGTGTTGGTCTGCGCGGGACTCACAGCACGAACCCTCTGGCGTGCTTACCAGGGCCAGTCTCTCCTATGGTGGCATGGTGCTACCTTCGGCGTGGGTCTGGTCTTCATCGTCCTCTTGGGTATCGCGGGTGATTGACCTGAAACCGTCACCCGATAAACGCAATCCTTTTCCAGGAAAGCCCTTAATGATAGTTTTCACCGCTGTGTTTCGCTGCCTCTACGTCGTACCGGTTGTTCTGATAGGTCTTGTCACTGCGCTGCCCGCAATCGCCGACTCGCCGCCCGCTGGATTTGAGAAGAACATCCTGTCTCTGGAGCGGGGCGGGGCCATGAATTACTATCACCGTACGGGGGAAGGCCCCACCCTGGTGCTGGTGCCAGGGACCTGGGGCGGCATCTGGCGTTTCGAATCCCTCATCGCGCGACTGCCCCCCACGATGGACATCGCCGTGGTGGAGTTGTGCTGGCAAGACAAGCGCACACCGGCGACCCTGGATATGGATATGGTCCAGATTTCCGACGATGTATTGCGCGCTATCAAGGCCATGAAGCTCCAGCAATTCGTTATCGCGGGACACAGCATCGGCGGGATGATTGCCGTCGAAATCGCCGGAAGGGACTTGCCCGGACTGGTGGGCGCTATTCCTATGGAAGGCTGGACCCATCACACGGTGGTCAAGACGGCCTTCGACGGCGTGGTGGTGAACAACTTGACCGAAGAGGAAGAGGCCCTCCGTGCGGCGGACCGTACCCGGGGCCTGGATCACCTCTCCGACGAAGAGCGCCACGCGATCGGAAGTATCTGGAAAGGGTGGAATGGCTACGCCGGTCTGGAGCGCTCCACGGTTCCTATCTTGCAGCTCTGGGGCGACCGGAGTGCACCCCGTCCCGATTGGAAGGCCTTGCAGATTCCGGAACGGGACAATATCACCATCGGCTGGATTGCCAACGCTTCCCATCTGATGCTGCTGGAAGATCCCGGTGAAGTGGCACGGCTGGTCGCGGGTTTTATGGCGAAGCTACGTTGAAACGGTAGAGACCATAGTGGGACAGGCGTCCTGCCCACCTTCGGCGCGTCGATGACCTGTCATGTCATGTCGTTGGTGTCCGGGAATCCGGTAGTCCCGGTACGTGTCTCAGGCCCTTATTAAAAGAGGGGGACAGCCCCGACGTCCGAGTGGTTGTGTGTTTTTGGGGAGTACGTGCTCGCCCCTACATGGTCATTGTCATATTGTGGTTTGTTGCGTCGGTGCAGTCCCCGCACCCGTAAGGCCGTTCGTACCTCACGTCCGTAAGGGTGGCACCCTCCCTGTATGCTTGTGAGTGGGGGCCATAGTGGGATAGGCGTCTCGCCTGTCATGGCGTGTCGTGGGCACACGGGAATCCGGCGGCCCCGGCCCGCGATTAAAGACTTCCTATAAGAGGGGGACTGCCCCGACGTCCGGGTTATTGTGTGTTCTCGGGTGTATCGTTTCGCCCACGTGTGGTCTTTGTCTTGTTGTGGTGTGCGACGTCGGTGCAGTCCCCGCACCCTCACTGTCAGCTGTCAACCGTCAACTATCAACTCTCAACCGAGCAGTACTTTCATGCCGTCGGTCATGAGATCGTCCACGCTGGGGTCACAAAAGGCCACGGAACATTCATAGCCGCCGGTGGGATATTCTTCTTTGGTGGGGATGTACCAGGGACCACCATCGCCGTAGGCCGCAGTGGCGACGAAACGATCTTTGGCCAGGTCCTGGGCGCGCAATTGATATTCAATAAAGCACTCTGCCGGCAGGTTGAGCAGGCTGATGTCGTTGACCAACAAGGAGCTCAGCACGATGGGCGTGCCCTTTTCTACCCGCCGCAACCAACTCAGGGTGTAGGAGGGCCGGTTTCGATTCACCACGGAGTTGTCGTGATTTCCGATTTCCCGGGCGAGGGCTTCCGCGTCGTATTTCTGGTTCGCCGGGGGCATGAGGTCGGCCGTGCGCCATGCGACTTCCTTCAGAGGGACGGGCTTCAACGTGGCTTCAGCGCGGAGAATACCGGCGTACATCTTTTCCGTCAGCTCCGCACGAACCGGGTGGGAGCCGTCGTTGTATTTACCGGCAGAAATGTTGCCCGCGCATCCCGTGAAGTAGATGTGGGTGCAGTCGGGCTCTTCCGCCTGGCGCTTCTTTCGCGCGAGTCCGGCAAAATCGCTGGTCACCATGCCGTCCCCGTAGTAACTCATGGGATGAGTCGCATAATAGTGGGAAGAGACAATCTTCTCCTCCCCATCATAGAAGGCCACCGTCTTCAGGAAGGGATCGATGATGCCCTCGGGCATGGCGCGCAACTCGGGATCTTTGCAGCTGCTGCCCCGCATGGCCTTGACAGTGCCATCGGGATTGCGGGAAACACGGCGGTTGGAGGCGACTTCCTTCACCTCACCCTGGCCATGGGCCACATGGGTGACGGTGCGGGCCTTTTTCAGTCCCTCCGTAACCGCTGCACGACCGCGCGCGAGGCACTCCTGAAAATAATCCCGTTCCACAATGTGGGGCAGGTCGCCCTGGGCTTCCACGATGGCTTCGGAATTCAGACAGGCAAAGGGGGCGTTGTGCTGGTGCACACACTGAACCGCGACCCGCTCGGGCGTGGTGCCCGCCGCTTCGGCCAGGGCGGTGCGCCAGGCAATGTGGGCATCGTTAAGAAGCCCGGTCCAGTCGACCGCACACAAAACGATGGGCTTTCCGGCACCCAGCAAGACATAGCCGATGGCCTCCAGGTTATCGTCCACACCCACAACCGGCTTGATCCACCCGCCACAAAGGGAATGGCCTTCGGGGGGCGTCACGTCAAAGCGAAAGGGAGCAATCTGGAGCGATTCCACGGCGTGGGGGGCACCATTGGCGTCGCCGGGAGCGAGGGTCCAACCTACAAAGGAAGCCGCGAGGGACTGGGCGAGGAATTGTCGACGTGAGGGGGCCATGAGAGATGCTCCAAAGTTGCTACTACAAGGTGTGCCTGAATTGCCGCTTTCCAGACCGATAGGGCCATTTAAGCAAAGTCGGGCCGCTGACGCAAGCCAAAGAGGTGAATTTTGCGTGTTTCTGTGAGTTTTTCATTTGGCGAAGATTATCGTATACTTAGATAAGCATTGCCATAAGATTCTAAATCGCCGGAAGTAGCCATTTCGGGTGGTAGGTGCTCCTCGCCTATTCATAGCGGGGAGATCGCCTGAACTGAGGAGAGCATGACATGGGGCTTGGCCCACATCAGACAAAGCGGCTAATGGAAGTTCACCGCACGGCGAACAGCCTGTGGCGGTGGGGTAGCGCTGTCGGGATGTCGACCCTGGGTTGCATGACCGTTGTGGCCAGCCCACCGGCACCGGACTCCCCCCAGTTTTTCGAATCCGAGATTCGCCCCATCCTGGCGTCTTCGTGCGTCAAATGCCATGGCGAATCCAAGCAAAAGGGCGGGCTTCGCCTCGATACCAGTGCCACGCTGCTGACAGGTGGTGAATCGGGTGCCGTCGTGGTGCCAGGTAATGCGGATGCCAGCCTACTCATCCAGGCAGTGCGCTATAGCGATCTGGAAATGCCCCCCAACGAACCGTTGCCCGAAAAGCAGGTTGCCGCCCTGACGGCCTGGGTAAACGCCGGTGCCCCCTGGCCCGAACATGGCGAGGCCGTGCGGGAAGCCGCAAACGTCATCACCGAGGCCGATCGCAATTGGTGGGCCTTTCAGCCCTTGACCGATCCGGCTGTGCCCACGGACGTGGGGGATGCCTGGTCCCGCAATGCCATCGACCGCTTTGTCTATCGGCAACTTGCCGAGAAGGAAATGGTGCCGGCACCCCGTGCCGACAAACGGGTGCTGGTGCGCCGCCTGTATTTCGACCTGCTGGGCCTGCCGCCCACGCCCGAAGAAGTGGATGCCTTCGTCAATGACCCCTCGCCCTACGCCTATGAGTTGCTCGTGGATAAATTGCTGGAAGATCCGCGCTACGGCGAACACTGGGCGCGTTTCTGGCTCGACCTGGTTCGTTACGCCGAATCAGACGGCTGGAACAAAGATAGCTATCGGCCCCATATCTGGCGCTACCGCGATTACGTGGTCAACGCGCTGAATGACGACAAGCCCTACACCACCTTTGTCCAGGAACAACTGGCCGGTGATGAAATCGGGGAAGACGACCCGGAAGATATTATCGCCACCGGCTATCTCCGCCTGGGAATTTACGAATATAACCAACGTGATGCCAAGTCCCACTGGAATGACATCATGAACGAAATCACCGATGTGACGGGCAACGTTTTCTTCGGTCTTTCCATGTCATGCAGTCGTTGTCATGACCACAAGTTTGACCCCCTCATGCAGCGCGACTATTTCAGTCTTCGGGCCTTTTTCGAACCGCTTATCTGGCGTGATGATATCGTTGCGGCCACAGAAGAAGAAAAGGTGGCGTTTGAGATTAAAAACGCGAAGTGGGAAGAGGCCACCACGGCCATTCGCGCCGAGATGGACGCCCTGGTCGCACCGGTTCACGAGAAGAAATGGGCGTCTACGGCCGATAAGTTTCCCCTCGATATTCAGGATTGTTTCAATAAGCCCAAGAGTGAGCGCACTTCGTGGGAACACCAGATGGCCTATCTGATTGTCCGCCAGTTTACCGACGAAGGCGGTGGCCCGCTGGCCGGCATGTCGAAGGAAGACAAGGCCAAGCTGGAAGAGCTCAAGAAATCCCTCAGCGCCTTCGACGAACTGAAGCCCGAGCCGTTACCCCCGGTGATGGCGGTGCGCGACTTTGACGGTGCCATTGCGCCGACCATTATCCCGGAAGATGCTTCGAAAACCCCCGTGGAACCCCGCTTCCTGACCGTGCTCGCCCGCAACAACCTGGGCGAGAAGCCCCGCTTTCCGGACCAGCCCAACACCACGGGACGGCGCACGGCCCTGGCGAAGTGGATTGGCCGGGATGACAACCCCCTGACGACGCGCGTTATCGTGAACCGCATCTGGCAGCAGCATTTCGGAGAGGGCATCGTGCCTTCAGCGAGCGACTTTGGTCACCTTGGCCAGCCACCGTCTCATCCCGAGTTGCTGGATTGGCTCACCACCCGATTTGTGGAACAGGGCTGGCACTTTAAGGCCCTTCACAAAGAGATTCTCATGTCCGCCACATGGCAGCAGTCGGTGCAGCATCCGGCAGCGGAGAAATATCTGGAGAAAGATCCCGCCGAGCAATTGCTCTGGCGCCAGCGGGTCCGCCGACTTCGGGCCGAGCAACTGCGCGACGCCCTGCTCGCGGTCAGTGGCGAAATGGACACAAAAATTGGGGGGCCGAGCGTAGAGAGCAAGGTGCCCCGTCGGGCCCTCTATGTGCGCAGCAAACGGAATTCCCCCGAGCCCTTTATGTATGCCTTCGATATGGCCAATGGCTTGACCAGCGTGTCCCAGCGGACCATCACCACGACGCCGACCCAGGCCCTGTTGATGATTAACGGCGACTATGTGTTGGCACGGGCCGTTAAGTTTGGGGGACGGATTCGTCATAGTGGCTCCGCCACCTGCGCCGGTGCCCTGACCCACGGCTTCCGGTTGGCCTGGGGCCGCGAACCAACCGACGTAGAATTACAACGTGCCCTTGATTTCATCGGAGTCGATGCGAGCACCAACCCGAAAGAAATGATTTCCGCGCGGCTCATCGACTTCAGTCACGTGTTATTAAATTCGAACGAGTTTTTGTATATCGATTAAAGGCACTGCCTTCACACACCAGGATTTCCCCGAGGCGGGTGTGAAACGCATCGATAGAGCGCTGGCCCAGCGGTAGGGCCGAAAGGCGTGGTAGATGGTAGTGCCTAACCCAGGAGTCAGACCCAATGTCTTCACGACTTTGTAATCAATATGGACAGCCCCACCACGATGTGGCCCATTCCCGTCGGGAATTCTTGCGGCGCAGTGGGGTTGG
>JAUIMA010000472.1 GCA_030432675.1 Candidatus Hydrogenedentota bacterium
GGGCTCGTAGGGGGAACGGCAGCGCCGCCTGCCGACGCTGCCGTGGCTTCCCCCACGCTCATGGGGCCAGGTGAAATCGCGGTAACCCTGCGCGTAAACGGCGAAGATCGAACGGTGCAGGTGGATACCCGTAGCACCCTGCTGGATGCCTTGCGCAATCGGCTGGATGTGACCAGCGCCAAGAAAGTTTGTGATCGCGGAACCTGCGGTGCCTGCACCATCCTCGTGGATGGCGCACCCATATACGGCTGTTCCATGTTGGCTCTGGAGGCGGAAGGCCGCTCCATCGAGACGGTGGAGAATATGGGGACTCCCGAGCAAATGTCTGCGGTTCAGGCGGCCTTTGTGAAGCACGATGCCCAACAATGTGGCTTCTGCACACCGGGCATGATTGTGGCCTGTACGGCGCTCCTTCAGCGAAACCCCTCCCCCACGCGCGATGAAGTGCGTGATGGTCTGGGTGGAAATCTCTGTCGCTGTGGCACCTACGCAGGAATCATCGATGCGGTATTAGAAGCATCCAAGACCCTGAAAGGGGGTGTCTGATGGCGAAACCCCAATGGCCCAGCGCCGAGAAACGTCGCCTCATTGGCAAACGTATCGCCCGGCTGGATGGTCCCATCAAGTCTGCAGGTGTTGCAAAGTATGCCTACGACCAGAACTTCGAGGGGCTGCTCTATGCCAAGATTTTTTACTCTCCCTATCCCGCCGCGACGATTAATGCGGTAAACATGGACGCCGCGAAAGCCCTTCCCGGCGTAGAGACCGTATGGGTCGATGAAAGCCTCATTGGCAATGAAGTGCGATATGTGGGTCAGGTGGTGGCGGCGGTAGCGGCGGTTTCCGAGGAAATCGCCAATGAGGCCCTGCGCCTGATTACCTTGGATGCTACGCCCCTGGAAGCGCAGATTGACGACGCGGATCCCAGCAAGGCGGAGGAGCGAAAATCAGAGCGGGAAGAAGGGGATTTCGAGGCAACGATGGCTGCTGCGGAGGTAAAAACAACGGGCCATTACAGCATCCCCGTTATCACCCACTGCTGCCTGGAGTCTCATGGACAGACCGCTAAGATGGAGGGAGATGACCTTTATATCTGGCCCAGCACCCAGGCGGTATCACTCTACGCGAATGGATTGGATGAAGCCGTGGGTATCCCCCAGGCCAACATCCATGTAGATTGTCAGGTTATGGGAGGGGGCTTCGGTTCCAAGTTCAGCCATGACAAGTGGGGCGTCATCGGCTCGTTGCTTGCCAAAGAAACGGGTAAGCCCGTCAAACTTATGTTGGAACGGGACCAGGAATTGATGGTGGCAGGCAACCGCCCTTCAGCCCATGGCGAAATCACCGTGGGTGTGAATAGATCGGGCAAGCTCCAGGCCATGGAAGCGACCCTCTGGGGTACCGGCGGGCCCGGTGGTTATCGGCCTCCCCCGGTTCCCTATGTTTTTACCAAGATACCGGCCACCCGCATGACCGGCATGCGTATCAAGACCAATCGTGGCGGACAGCGTGCCTGGCGTGGTCCGGGCCATCCCCAAGGCTGCTTTCTGACCATGGCCGCTGTGGAAGATGCGGCGGCAGCCATTGGGATGGATGCCCTGGAGTTTTTTAAGACCAATCTGGAACTCACCGAGCGCGCGGAGCTTTACGCGAAACAGCTCGATATCGCGGCCGATATGATCGGCTACAAGACTAAGGCCCACCTCCGGGGTGACAAGACGGACGGGCCCTTGAAGCGCGGTATCGGTATTGGAATTCACACCTGGGGTGGTCTCGGCCATCCTTCGAACTGCGATATATCGGTCCATCCCGACGGCTCGGTGGTACTCAAAATGGGTACCCAGGATCTCGGGGTGGGCACGCGAACGGTGGTCGGCATTGTGGCGGCAGAAACCTTCGGCCTGCCCCTCGAAGCCATTGACGTCAATATCGGTAGTAACGCGTACCCGTCTTCGAATGCCTCGGGTGGCAGTACGACTGTGGGCGGGATTTCGGCAGCTACTCGATTGGCTTCCACCGATGCCCTCAATAAGCTTATCGACGTGGTGGCCCCCCGGCTGGATGTCGATATCGACGACCTGGAAGCGGTGGATGGCAAGCTCCAGTCCATCAGCGACCCGACGAAATCGATACCCTGGAAAGATGCCTGCAAGTTGTTGGGTGCCAAATCGGTCTTGGGTCGCGGTGAAAACATTCGTGGTGAAAGCCAGGAACTGGGACTCATTGACCAGGGCGTGGGCGGCGTACAGATGGCGGATGTCACGGTGGACGTAGAGACCGGCGTGGTTACCCTGAATGAGATGGCGGCCGTGCAGGATTGTGGATTGATTATCGACCTGAAGACGGCCGAGAGTCAGGTCTACGGTGGATTAATTATGGGGATTACCTATGCCCTCTATGAGGAGTGTATCTACGATAATCGCAGCGGCAGGATGTTGAATGCCGACATGGAATTCTACCGCTTGGCGGGCCTTAAAGATGTGGGCCAATTGAAAGTTCATATGATGACGGGCCCCGGATTCGACGAGCGGGGCGTGATTGGCCTTGGCGAGCCGCCTGTAATTTCGCCGGGTGCCGCCATCTCCAATGCGGTGGCCAATGCCTGTGGCGTTCGTGTTCCTGAGTTGCCCCTCACACCCGATAAGGTGGTGGCGGCCCTGCAAGCCGGAGGAATCGTCTGATGAAACCCTATGAATATGCGCGCCCCAATGATTTGGATGAAGCCCTGGCCCTGCTTTCGGACACGTGGGGTGAGACGGAAATCCTCGCGGGAGGCACTGATCTTATCACCTGTATGAAACAGCATGTGACCGAACCATCGCGCCTGGTAAGTCTTCGGGATATCGAGGCCTTGCGCGGCATTACGGTGGATGATGAGAGCGTCTCCATCGGTGCTATGACAACCCTCGCCGATGTGGCCGCCCACGCGGAAGTGCGGACCCTCTATCCCGCTATCGTGACGGCCATCGAAGGTATCGGTGCGGCCCAGATGGTGAATGCGGGCACGGTGGGCGGCGATTGCTGTCAGCGCCCCCGCTGTTGGTATTTCCGCACGGAGAATGGCCTTCTTGCCCAGGCGAATGGAGAAAGTCTCGTGCCCGACGGGGATAACCGCTATCACGCGATTTTCGGAAACGAGGCAGCAGCCCACTTTGTTAGCCCTTCCAGTCTGGGGCCGGCCCTTATTGCGCTGGGTGCGGAAATGTTTATCACCGGGCCGGGCGGCGCCACGCGAACGGTACCCGCAGGGGATTTTTTCAAGCGTCCCGAGTCGGAAGCCGAGCGGGAAACGGTGCTTGCGCCCAACGAAATCCTCGTGGCGATTCGGATACTGAAGTTAGGGCTCAAGAACGCTACCTACGAGGTGCGCCATCGTGCGGGGCTGGATTGGCCTTATGCCACGGCGTCGGTCGCCTTCGCGTACGATGACGAGAAGGTGTCGGCGGCCCGGGTGGTGTTGGGGCACGTGGCCCCGACGCCGTGGTCCGTACCCGATGCCGCCGCTAAACTGGAAGGTAGTGCCGTCACCGAGAAGCATGCGGCGGCCTGCGGTGAAGCGGCGATTGGGGGGGCCACTCCCCTCAGCAAGAATGGCTATAAACTTCAGTTGGCACGGACCGCCGTGAAACGTGCCCTACTCGCTGCCGCCGGCAGCACGAAGGAGGCCTGATCATGGAAAAGGAATCTCTCGCGAAACCCTTCCCCTGTCAGTGCTTACGAAGCAAGGAAATGTACCATCAAGCCGATGGACATGCCGAAGACCTCTACACCAGCGATGCGTTCTGGTGCACCAAGACCCTCGAAAACTTCGGCCCCGATGGCGAAGCGGCGGATAGCCTGGAATGCGGACCCGGTCGCCGTTGTTACAAAGGATAGCGGATTTTGGTGTGTATGACATCAATACCGCGTAAAAGGATGTAAGGGACGAAAACGATTAGAAGGACAGCCCGACAAGGGCCGTGACCCGTGTTAAGCGGGAACTACGAATGTCTTTTCCTCTCCGTTCCTGGTCACAATGCAAAGGAGCATTTATAATGAAGTTATTACGACACACGTTACTGGCTACGGCCCTGATGGTGGGTGGAGCGGCCGTTGCCACCCCCACTGTATCGGGCGACTATCTCGAACTGCGTACCTGTGACGTCATGGTGGGACAGTGTTTCGCCAACGGCGATATTGGTTTGCGCGGAAAAGAAGCGGTCATGGTCTGGTCCGTCAACGAAGGGAGCTTCGACGGTGTCGCGCTGGACGGACTTCACGTGATGGCGCTGGTTCGCGCGAAAGACACCCTGGGTGATCTGAAGTATAACGCTGCGAAATCGCCTGAGAGTGTGATTGTCACGGATGAAAAGGCAAATGAAGCGCAGCGCGAAGCCCTTATCGCCATGGCGAAGAATCTGGGTGGTGCGCTGCTCTCCGAAGTCATCGCTACGAAAAGCCGCGCGATGAATGTCGACTTCAGCACCGATAACGATGGTCTTGCGAAAGCCAGCGTAGGCGATGTTTTTGAAGTCTCCGCCCGCCCCTTCTTTAAGGATGATGGCTGCTGCGGGCACGAGAGCCCCTATTACCCACCCCTCACGAAGGTTGAACAGGCAGAACCTGCCGTCGCTGAGGTGGCCACAATCACCGATAACACGTTGAATTGCACGTGGAAATCGGTCGACTCACCGAATATGTTTCTGGGAAAATTTCAGGGGTAACGGAACGACATACGAAATTCTGGCGGGATGTTACACGAGAAGCGTGACATCCCGCTTTTTTAATGCCCACTTATCCGCACACGTCTACAATGGGATAGGCTCAGTCCATGGAATTTTATCAGCACGCCCTCGCCCAGCTGGATACCGACCAACCGGCGGCCTTGGGGATTGTTTTACACACCCGAGGTTCCACCCCGCAGAAAGCCGGAGCCAAAGCCCTGTTCAGACCGGGTGGTCAGGTCACTGGCACACTTGGAGGGGGG
>JAUIMA010000014.1 GCA_030432675.1 Candidatus Hydrogenedentota bacterium
CTTTCACACCATTGGGCGCTTCCGTCTCGGCTTGACGGGGGCGGACCCGGCGACCATCACGTTTGCCGATGACGTTTTCGCTGCGCTGAAGAAGCCCCCGGAGGAGCGGAGCGATGGGGACCGGATCGCCCTGATCAGCGCCTACGGCCAGGGTGATGAGACGTATAAAGCGTTGACGGCGGCCCTGGCGAAAGCGAAAGACGGCGCGCCGAAGCCTATCGATTCCGTGACCATGGCGTTGGCGAGCAATCCCGAGCCTCCCGTGACGCGCATCCACAATCGGGGCGATTTCTTACAGCCGGGTGCCGAGGTGCAGCCCCATACGCCGGCCGTGTTGCCGCCGTTGAACGTCCGGGGCGATCGGCCCGATCGCCTCGACCTGGCCCACTGGATCGTGGCGCGGGAGAATCCCCTGACGGCGCGCGTGGCGGTTAATCGGGTATGGGAGCATCTCTTTGGCGATGGCCTGGCCCGCACGAGCGAAGATTTTGGCACCCGCACCGAAGCACCGACCCATCCCCAATTGCTGGATTGGCTCGCCGTGAGTTTCATGGAAGATCATCACTGGCGGACCAAGTCGCTTATCAAGGCCATCTTAATGTCCGCCACCTATCGCCAGTCGTCCTACTTGCGCGACGATGTCCATCAAAAGGATCCGACTAACCGTCTGCTGGCGCGCCAGAACCGTTTCCGTGTAGAGGCTGAAATCACCCGCGACCTCTTCCTCGCGGCCAGTGGTTTGCTGACGGATAAGGTGGGTGGACCCAGTGTGCGTCCGCCCGTGCCCGAAGGCGTGATGAACCTCGGCTATGCCAACTCGATTAAGTGGGAAGAAAGCGAAGGCGAGGACCGCTATCGCCGGGGACTCTATATTTTCTTCCAGCGCACGGTGGCCTATCCCATGCTCATGACCTTCGACTGTCCCGATTCCAATGTGTCGACCCTGGCGCGGAACCGCTCGAACACGCCGCTCCAGTCCTTGACCCTCTTAAACGATCCCGTGTTTGTGGAGGCGGCCCAGGCCCTGGGTAAACGACTTTTGACGACCGGCCCGGAAACGCTCGAAGCACGGGTGGCGGCGGCCTTTAAGTTGTGCATGGGTCGGGAGCCGAAGCCGAAAGAGCAGGAAATGCTGGTGGCATTGGTGCAATCGCAGGAGGCGGCCTTTGCGCCTATCCCGGAAGATGCCAAGACCCTGGTGGGGCCTTACCTGCCCGAATCGGTGTCTCCTGCGACGGCAGCGGCCCACACCGTGCTGGCCCGCTCGATTATGAATCTGGATGAGTTTTTAACCCGCGAATAGCCCTGCGGGGAAACCCGGTATCCTTTTGGAGTACGTAACGCGATGCATCCCATAGAAGAGAAGATTCTGCAGTCCCGCCGTGACTTTCTGACGAGTACCGCCGGGGGTATTGGGGGCCTGGCGCTGGCGTCCATGCTGCAAAAAGAGGCGCAGGCAAAACCCACGGGGGTCAACCCCCTGGAGCCGAAAGAAAACCACTACGCCCCCAAGGCCAAGGCCTGCATCTTCATTTTCATGGCCGGTGCCCCGAGCCAGGTGGATCTCTTTGACCCCAAGCCCACGCTGAACAAACTCAACGGACAGCCCCTGCCGGAATCACTTACAAAGGACATGCGCTTTGCCTTCATTCAGAAGGAATCGGCCGTGGTCATGGGCAGCAACCAGCGTTTCAAACGATACGGCGAGTCAGGCCTGGAAATGTCCTCGTGGCTACCCCATATTGGGGACAACGCCGATGACATTTGCATGATTCGTTCCATGCACACCGAGGCCTTTAATCACCATCCCGGTCAGCTCATGATGAACACCGGTGTGCCCACCTTTGGCCGCCCCTCCATGGGGTCGTGGATTAATTATGGCCTGGGTTCGGAGTCGGATAACCTGCCGGGTTATGTGGTGTTGACGGCAGGTCGCGGAGCCACGGGCGGCGTGTCCAATTGGTCCAGCGGCTTTTTGCCCTCCACCTATCAGGGCGTGCTGTTCCGTAACCAGGGCGAGCCTGTGTTACACCTGGCGAATCCGGCGGGCCTGCCCCATGAATGTCAGCGGCTTGGCCTGGATACCGTGCGGGACATGAACCAGTTGCACTATGAGGCGACGCGGGACCCTGAAATTCTGTCGCGCATTTCCTCCTACGAATTGGCCTACCGCATGCAGTCTGCCGCACCGGAGTTGATAGACCTTTCTGGTGAAAGTCAGGAGACCCTGGATATGTATGGCGTGGGGCGGACGGAACTGGGGCTTAAGGCGTCGCGGGGAGGTCCTAAGGGCACCTTTGATGCCTTCTCGCGCAATTGCCTGCTGGCGCGCCGCATGGTGGAGCGGGGTGTGCGTTTTATCAATATTTATCATGCCAGTTGGGATCATCACAGCGATCTGGATCGGGAACTGCGTTTCACGACGGCCATGTGCGACCAGCCCATTGGTGCGTTGTTGAAAGACCTGAAGCAACGGGGTATGTTGGAGGACACCATGGTCGTCTGGGGGGCGGAGTTTGGTCGCACGGCCCTGGGCGAAAACCGGGGTGGTTTCCGGGAAGCCAACACGGGACGGGACCACCATCCCAATGCCTTTTCCATGTGGATGGCCGGTGGCGGCGTAAAAGGCGGGCAGGTCATCGGGGAGACGGATGAAATCGGTTGGAACATCACGAAAGATCCGGTGCATGTAAATGATCTGCATGCGACCATGCTCCATTTGTTTGGAATTAATCACGAGGAATTGACCTACCGTTTCAGTGGTCGGGATTATCGCCTGACGGATGTGGCGGGTGAGTTGGTGTCGCAGATTTATACGTGATGCGGTGCCGACGGCATAGGGATTGGGCTGCAACGTTGTGTGGGTCGTTTTGCAGGCTCGTTACCACGGTCCCCGTGGTAATGCCTATGGTTCAGTTTCTGTTGTGTCGCCCTTACAGGGCTATTCGGCGTTGAGGGTGACGTGTGATCCCTGGGCGTTGCCCAGGGCTGGGAGCTGTGTAGCCCCTTCGGGGCGATTTCGGACCGTCGCCGTCGTCCCAATAGAGACTGCAAAACCCCCTATGGAGCGCCGCCGGCCCGGCGGCATAGGGGTTGCACCGTGGGTGTAGGTCGCCAGGATGAACGGTGGTTTCTCTCGCCTTCGGCGCTACCGAAGTAGCGGCAAGGTCTGCATTCCTACGGCGGACCGTCGGAACGAGACTCGGTAATTTCTGGTGACCACAGTTCCCGTGGTAATGCCTGTTGTCCTTTAGGTCGTTTCCGTCCTTTTGGTCCTTTGTTTCGGCCCGAAGGGCCTGCACGGCTCAAAAGACCAGGGCATCACTGCACCCGCCGAACGGCGTAAATTTCCACGGCCCCCACGGCATGCACCCGCTCAAACCCACGGGGCAAGGTCCCGTTGGCGTTGCCGAGGCGGCGTTCGGAGGGGCCCACGAGTACCCACGTCACCTGCTGGGTCTGGCATAGCCAGCGTTTAAAACCGTCATCGCCCGGCGTGCCAAAAAACTGGGCCACCCAACTGTTCTGCGTGGCGTAGTTGGCCGTGAGCACGTCCTGTCCCGTCAATACCCGCAGGTTTGCCAAGCGGGGGATGAACTGGCTCGTGTCGTGACTCGCCAGCACCACGTCACCTTCCGTACCGTGCTCGCCAATCCATTCGATGGTCTGGCGGGTGTCTTGATCGAGGTAATACTGCCACGGCGGCTGGGGCGCATGGAGCCCCGTGAAAAACTGGGTGTAGATCAAGGCGTTGCCCGGGGCTACAGCCATGATAATGATCGCCAGCGTGAGTCGTCGTAGATGGGGCCGCGACGTACACCACCGTGCCACTGCGGGCCAGATATGCCCCACGAAGAGGAGGGGCGGCACGAAGACCCAGGCGAAGTAACTCTCGATGCCCCACCGGAAAAAGGGATGGCTATGGAGCAACAGGAAGGCCGCGAGGAGCCAGAGCGCCAGGACAGAGGGCCTGGACTTCTGCCCGGCGTGACCCGGCCACCCGAGCACGAGGCTCACCAGCAACACCGCGAAGGGCAGCCCCAGCCAGAAGATCTGAGGCAGCAGGAACAGGGGCGTCCAGGAGTTAAAGCCCCCCAACCCCAGGGGATTCTTCCAATAGACCAGCCCGTGCCACACCACAAGCGGCGCATGACAGAGTCCGGCGAGCGTGGTGTGCTGCAAGACCGACCGCAGGGTATGGGGCTGTCGGGCGATGCGAACGGCGGCGTAGAGGGCGAGGAACAGAAAGGCCTCGGGTATCTGGTAGGGCCGGATAAGGCTGTGCCCCGCCGCAGCAAGTCCGGAGTACGCAAAGAAACGGGCCTGCCCCGTCTGGTCGCCCCGGATGAACCACGCGTATTGGAGAGCGGCAAAGGCCCCGGCGCGGATGAAGTGGGGCTTGTTCATCAAATAGCCAAAGATACTCACGCCCTTCGCATCGAGGGAAAGGGGCAGTTGGGTGCCGAGGAGTCCATTGGTGCCCACGAGCAGCCATCCCAGTCCCGTGCCGCAGGTGACGAGCAGGAGGGCGGCCCGGCGCTGGGCCGCCGTGGAAAGGGTTACGGCACAGAGGTAATAGAGGGCCAGCAGAAAAGCGAAGACCGTAAGGAGGCGCCCGACGTGAAATACCGACACGAGCGAAAGACCTGTCAGGCGTGCTGCCTGGCCCATGACCCACCATTCGGGATTGACATAGGCCCGCTCTGGGGACTGGGGGGTGTAGAGGTTGGTGACGGCATGGTGGCCTTCGGCGACCTGGCGGGCGAAGGCGAAGTAGCTGTTGGCGCCCGGTGTCCCCCGACCGATGAAGCCCATGAAGTCTTCCCCCGGCGCAGCGGTGGCGTAGCCGTAGCAATAGGGGAAGGAGCCCACCACGATGAAGAGGATGGCGAGGCAGAGCGGAAAGCGCCATTCACGGCGGGCGATAGGGGTCATGGGGGCCATTATGGCGCTGCCCCTTTCGCCGTTACAAGTAGCCAAGGGATTCCAACGCATGATCGTGGGGTGACCCCGGGGCCGGTGGTTGGAGAAATTCATCGGCGACGTTTTTCAGCAATTGTTGTTCGGCTTCGTTCAACGATGTCTCATCCCGGGTGGCTTTAAAACGGTCGGGCAATTGGGGCGGACAGGTCTTCAAATAGTCGAGGAGATAGGTACGCCATCGTGCGACTTCTTCGGGTGCGGCGGCGGCGATATCATGCTGTGCGCCCGGGTCTGTGCCCAAATCATAAAGCGCCTCTTTCACGATGATTCCCCGGGTGTCTACTGGCTCCATCGAGCCATCGAGGAGGGCGGCGCGGGTCTTCCGAAGTGCTCCGGCGGCCGTGGCACATTCTTCTGGACTGCGCCACTGCCAGTAGGCGACGTAGAGCGTGTCCTCCTGGACCACCGCACGCACCAGGCAGCGGCTTTGGATGAGGAGCTCCATAACGCGGGGGGCCGCGCTGGGGGCGGCAAACCAGGTGCCGTCGTCGCGGGATTGAAGCAGCGGCGTGCCGCTACCTTCGCGGGCAGGGAGTTCTTGTAAGGCCGCCAGCGTCGGCATGATATCCACGAGGGATACGGTGGTCTCATTGCGCGTTACGGGAATGCGGCCGGGTTCCCACAAGATAAGCGGGATACGGTGCACTTCGGGGTAAAGGGTCCAGGCGTGTTCCACGAAGCCGTGCTCCAGGAACTCTTCGCCATGGTCGGAGGTGACGACGGCCAGGGTGTCGTTCTTCAGGCCGAGCGCTTCCAGCCCGGCGAAGAGGCCTTTCACCGTGTCGTCGATAAAGGCGATTTCCCCATCATAGCGGCGGACCAGGTCTTCGAAACGGGCATCGCCGGGACCGAAGCCCGAGGCCCGCAAGGCGGGCACCTGTTGGCGTACATCTTCATAGAGCGAGAGGGGCGCGTCGGTGCCGGGCGCGCCAAAGCGGGTGGCGTAGGTTTCTGTGGGCGCATAGGGCGAATGGGGGTCCAGGAAGTGGAGGTAGGTGAAGGTCGGTTGGTCCGCGTGGGCTTCGAGCCACTCCATGGCACGGGCGACCAGGCGGGGGCCTTGTCCACTCAGGCCGAATTCCGTGCCGCACCACGTGGTATCAAAGCCCCGATAGAATTCCGGCGCATCCAGCACGGGCGAATTGGAGAAGAGGGCGGTGGCATAGCCTTGCTCCCGAAAGCTCATGGCCAGCGTGGTGGCATCGGGGGCCGGGCGGGCATACCAACCCGCGCCCCACGGGGTCGCCGAGGGGTATTGGCCCGTAAAGAGGGACGAGATGGCTTCCCCGGTGAAGGAAGAGGTAGTCACGGCATGGGTAAAGACGGTCCCTTCCAGGGCCAGCGTATCGAGAAAGGGAGTGGTGTTTCGGGAATAGCCGTAGGTGCCCAGGTGGTCCGCACGGAGGGTATCGATGACGATGACGAGCACATGCTGTGCCGGGCGCGTATCCGGAGTGACGGATCGGCAGGCGGAGAGCAGGGCGACCATGGCGAGGGGGAGCAGCGTATAGGGGCCTGCGGAGCGTAATAAGGTGAATACTGAGATCATTGATTTCCTACATATTTTTACTTGGTCTCTCATCGATCATGGGTTATACTAGCAGAGAAGCAACGATTCTTGACACGTGCCAAAGGGTGTGTTACAACGAAGGCGTGTTTAAGTTGGGAGTAGGCGTTGCAGGGGCCCGATTTCGTCAATAGTTAACAGCTTCCACGGAAGCGACTTTGGTCAGCAGGTCTGTCCATACGAGGAGATGGTACGTGATGAAAAAGCTTGGTATTGTGGCTGCGATGGCCTGTGTCGGAACAACGGTTGCCTTTGCGAGCACGCTCAGCATTCCGTGGTTTGTAGACAACGCCCCCATCGGAAATAAGATTCCGGGTGTGGCTAAGGGCGTGACGGGTGTCGTAACGCTGAAGAGCAACGTCGACACGGACCTGACCTGTGAGATTTTCTATTTCACCCAGTCGGGTGTGGCGATTGGACCGGGTGGCAATGCTTCTATCGCCGACCCGACCAACACCTTCATATTGCCCGCCCGCGCTTCGCTGGCCTTCCGTCCTTCGGTCGTTGACCCCGATACGGCCACGGGTGGTCAGGAAAGCCCTGCCGGTGTGTTGGTGCCCGATCGCCCGGCCATGGGTATCGGCAACCTGCCCGACGGCACGCCGGAAAACCCCGCCAACTCCAATGACGGCAAGATGAATGGTTCTATCACCATCCGCTGGACGGGTAATGCCGAAGACGTGCAGGGCACCTTCGCCTACTACCAGACCTTCATTCCCAACAGTGGCGACACGCGCTTTCAGACCACCATGTCCTACGCGCACCTTCTGCCCCCGGGACAATAAGTTTACATCGCTGAGATAATTCATCGGGCCTGTTCTTCGGAGCAGGCCCGATTTTTGTATTGGGGGTGTCAGGCAGTTCAACGGCAGAAACGCAATGCGGCCTTTGGCCGCTACCAGAAAGTTGAACCACGAATGCACACGAATTGACACGAATTTTATCGGCTCCAACAGACTTTTTATTGTTCAACATAAACGTAAGCGTATGAAAACCGTTTAGAGAAACGGCTCAAGGAGGTGGTGGCGGAATATGATGGGAAATAGTCGATAGTATTCGGAGAGGAATTTGCTGCGATGTCAGAGAAAAAGGATCTGCTTGAAGGGACCGGCAATGTGCTTGCCCGTCGTAGTCGCCCTTTTCCACCGGGACATGTTGCCGCGTCCGTGTCGTCTCCGCTGCGCCATAGACGCCGGTTTCGCCCTTCGTCCGTTTCTGCTACTGCCCCGACCGGTAGCGGCAATACGTCCCTTTTTTCCCTACCGCACGAAGCGTTGGTAGTGGGGGACCTCTTCCCAGCCGGGCCGGAGTAGCGTGGCGATGAGGGGGGTGTGCCCGTCGGCGTAGGTGAAGTGTTTCAGGCCGATGATCTGGGGTACATCGGCCACATCCATTTCGAGACCTTCAAAGCGGGTCCAGGAAACGGGGATGTCATCCCAGGAATCGTTGTCGGGGGTGTCCGGCCAAATCGCGTTGTAGATCGGGATGAAATAGCGAATCGATTCTCCCTCGACCGAAGCGGCGGGCGCGGTGGCGGTCCAGCTCAGGTTATGGTCGGGATGCCCGCTGGTGGAGGCCACGTTGAGGGGCGTGGGTGTATCCTTCAGGCCAAGCTCCACCACGAGCATGCCCACGTCGAAGTAGCCCTCGGGGCCCGCTTCCGGGAGGCCATCCCGCAGGGTCAACGGGTCGCAGGTCAGGCGGATGCGGCCTTCGTCCAGCACGCCCACCGTGGGCCATACGGTGTCCATCTCGGCGGCTTCATACGCGGTGAACAGGGCCAGCAGCTGACGGTCCTGGTGCCAGCGCAGGGCGTAGAGGGGGATGGCCACCAAGAGGAGGGCCACGACGGCGAAGATAGCGCCGGTCTTCCCATAGGCACCCAGTGCGGCCCGATTCAGGAAGCGGTCGCGGAAGACCTCCCGCTGTGCCCGTCGCACCAGGGTGGCCGTCCACCACCCGAGTTGGAGCAGTGCCCCCCCGGCCAGCAGGGCCACAAATTCGAGGTGGAAATAGTGGCGGGTCGCAAACTGCACCGAGGCCATGCCTGCCAGGCAGAAGGCCATATAGAGCGTGAGGAATCCCAGGCGGGGCGAGAGGGCGCCCAGCAAGAGAAAGAGGGCCAGGGCCACATAGCGGGTGCGGCTGAAGAGGGTGTCCATAAGCCCGACCCGTGCCCGATACAGGGGTTCGAGGAATGGGTGGGAAAGCCCTCGGGGCATATAGGCATTGGGATTGGGACGCAGCTCATCGAGAATGCGGAGTCCTGATGCGGCGGTGCGGGTGGCCAGATCGCCGGGGAACTTCCACAGCAGGTTGCGGAAGAAATAGTCATCGCCCACGGCCTCATAGCCCGGCGTTTCATAGATGATGGGGGCCGCCGCATCATCCAGGTAGCGGTTATGGGCATTCATCATGGCCAGCGCTTCGGCATCCAGGTCGGTCTGGGTGACCTGATAAAGGGGACTGTCGACCCCCAGACGTCCGTCGAAGAAATTGCCAAAGCCCATGAGGAATGGGTGGGTGCGCTCGCCATAGGTCTGGAACTTCATGAGCACCGGCCACCCTGCCGCCAGAAAGCACAGCATAAAGGCCGTGATGGTCAGGGCGCGACAGCCCCAGGTGGGCCAGCGCCATCCCGGATAAAAGAGCAGTACGGCCGGCACAAAGAGGACCAGATAGAGGACGGCTTCGGCGCGAAAACCGGTGGCAAGGCCGATGGCCGCACCGGCCAGCGCCCCGGTCCAGAGGGCCCGCTTCCAGCCCTTGGGGTAGGCCAGCAGGAATACAAGGCAGAAAAGGGCCAGGAGCATGAAGGGTGCTTTGGCGAAATCGCGGAGCCGGGGGAGGTAGTGCAGTTGGATGGGGGATATAAAAAAGAGGGTGGCGCAGGCCAGGGCAATGGGGGGATTGAGCACGAGGCGGAAAAGCCCATAGGCCGCCACGGCACTCAGGCCAAAGAGGAGGCCGTAGAGGGGCGTGAGCGACGACCAGGCCACGCCGAATATACGCCACACCCATCCCGCAATCCAGAAGAGGTGCCAGGTCCGTTTCTGGATGCCCGTAAAGGGCACGGTGGGCATGTCTTCCGGGAGGAGCTCGCAGGAAAACTGATCGATGACGGGCGGGCCGTCGTGGTGAAGGTCGGGCCGAAGAAAGGCGGCCAGTTCGGGTACTTCCGAGGCCTTGGGGTTCACAAAGCCCCGGCCGCAGCCCAGCATGACCGACGGTCCAAAACCGACCTGGAGGATATCGGCCGTTTGTCCCCAGGAGGAAACGTAGACCATGCCACTCAGGGTTGCCACCACAAAGAGGGCGAGCACAACAATCAGTTCCCGTTTGGCCGGGCGACTCAGGGTGATTCGGGGCATGATATTCCTTGGCGTGTTGGGGGGTGTATCCACGTGGACGCCATCATACCCGGTGTTTTCCGGTGAGACAACTGGCGGGGCTTAGGTCGGTGTTTCGGACGGGTCCCTGCGGAGGAGGGTGTAGAGCGCCATGCCCACCGCGACCGTGGCCACAAGTGCCAGCGGAAGGGAATAATCTATGCCCGCGATACGCCGTGCCTCCCAGCGGTGCTGTCCCATTAAATCGTAGAAGGCCAGCATGTTGACGTTGAGCACGACTGCCACGAGCAGGGCGTGCCCACGCCAGCGGGGCAAGCGCCACGCCAGGTAACCCGCGACAATAACGGCCGGTGCGAGGTGGTTTTCGTGGGCACCCTTATTGAGCAGAAAAAAGGCGAGGTATCCGGCCAGCATATAGCGGTAGAGGTTGTTCGGATTTCGGGGTGTCTGCCAGAGCCGCCAGAGGGCGAGCCCATAGCCCAGGGCAAAAAGACTGCGTACCACAAGGAGCACCCGGGTGTCCCGCGTGCGGATGACGGCAATCAGGCCGTCGTCCAGCGGGCCGTAGCTCTCGGGCCAACGAAGGTGCATGGCCCACGTAATCAGCCAGCCGAAATTCAGCGCCTGCCCACTGAGCACCGCGCTCTGGAGCCCCCGGGTGAAGGCGAGCCACGTGCCGGGACCAAACAGGGCCAGCGTGAGGGTGAGCACCACGAGGGCCGGTACGACGTGCCGGAGGGTGTGGTGGCGCGATTCCTGGGGTGCTCTGCGCAGGGCATACAGAAAGAAGAAAGGGAGGAGAATAAAGAATTGCCATTTCACGAGGCTCGCCGTGACCGCCCAGGCCAACCCGGCACCCTCCCGTCCCTGCGCCATGGCGTGGAGGGCGAGGAGCAGGAAGGGGAATCCCCAGACGTCGAAATAGCCGTAGACGACGGCATTGAGGAGAAAGGCCCCCTGAAAGAGGACGCCCCACCAGACCCGTCCCGTCAGACGAATCACGAGCAACGCGCTCACGAGCAGTCCCAGCCACGTCGCCACGCCAAAGCCGGTGTGCCCCACCTCGGGCCAGGTGTGCACCGGAAGGCCCACGAGCAAGGCGGCGTGGTGGCTGAGCCATAGGAGCAGAAGCCCCAACGGGGGGTGAACAATGTGGCCTGCACCAAGATTGTAGCCCGTGCGGAGTCCATGGAGGTCGAGTTGCTTGACCCAGCCATACCAGACGTTGACGTCCGACGTGCCGGGTAGTGCCGACACGGCGAGGCTTCCGATGGCCAAGAGGCCGAACGTGGTCCAGGGGATGTAGGCGCGTACGGGCATGATGGCATCATAGCCCATGGCAGGGACGTATTGCCGCTGTATGTTGTCGCGGATGGGAGCTTAGATGTGTGTGACAGGCGAACCGCGACGAGCGATGGATACCGTCAAGGCGGCAACATGTCCCGGTGGGACTGCGCGCTACGCTTCTTCCGGGGGACCGGTGTAAGGAGCGGAGAACGTCACCCTGCTCGTTGAAACTCGCCGGGCAACGATCGCGCGGCACGGCCATAACCCCTTTCTTCGCGCCGCTACGTTTGACCTGTCCCGACCACGCTCGCTAAGATGTTCTGGAAAGCAGGAGGGACGCACTCCGCTTTACGGTGGCAACGGCAGATGTGGGGCATTTCTATTGAACGCATTCCATTCACGATGGTGGGGCAGAGCCCATATCCCTATCGTTTTGTGCATTGTCTTCTTCCTGTTCGTGGTGCTCTTTCACGGGTTGCGTGCGACGGACGGAATCGACTGGCATCCGGGCAATGACGCCAGTCGGGATGTGGCCCTGGCGCAAATTATCCTCGACGGAAACTATCCCGAAGACTATCTCATTGCAGATGAGTGGCTTTGGTATAACCCCTTGACGGGCGCGCTGATTGCGGCGTGCTCCTGGGTGACGGAGTTGCCACCACCCCAGGCCGATGTGCGGATGGCCCCCTACCTGAATCTCGCGGTGCCGCTCGCCTTTGCCGGGTTGGTGTGGTATGTGTTTGATGGGTGGGTGGCCTTGATGGCCCTCGCTTCATTCTTGTTCATCCTGCCCCAGGAGCGGCCCACTTTTGTGAGTGCCAGTTATTCGCCGTGGCTTTTGGCACCCCATCTGATGCAGGCCCTCTTCTACATGACATTGGTCGCCTGGATGGCCCCGGGAGATCGACCGGGAATGGGCGGGAGCTTGCTCGCAGGCGTCTTATTGGGCCTCACCTTTCTCGGGCATGCCGCCCCGGCTGTCTTGCTGGGCGGCACCTACGTCCTCAGTACCTTGGCGGAATGCGGGTGGGAACGTCGATCTACCCCCCCCCCCCCAAGAAACGTCGTCACCGCTGCTTCCTGCTTGGCCTGACACTCCTCACGGCCTTTGTGGTTAGCCTGCCCTTCAGCATTTCGATTCTGTTTCGCTATGGATTGCACGTGGTCAATCCGGCCCCGTCCCAATGGGTGTGGGGTGGTGTTGCGTTGGAGAACCTGCCCCAGACCCTCGGGGATTTGATCCATTGGCGGACGCCGGTCATAGCTATCGGGGTTCTCGCCTTGTGGCGTATGCCTGTTGCGCGGTTCACTCGAAACGTGATGCTGATATGGCCAGCCTTGGCATTGCTGTTGTTGGCCTATAACTATCTCGGGCAATGGGTAGGTGCGCGGGGCGTGATGCTCCCGCAGTTGGTGCCGGGTTACCACTTTCTCTTGTATCTCATTGCGGCAGGTCACGTGTTTTTCGGTCTGGGGGTGGTTTACTTGCTCCGACACTTGCTTCAATGGCTGGGTCGCTTCCCGCTGCTCCAACGACGTGTGGAGCATCCCTGGGCCCTGCCGGTGCTGACGGGTCTCGTTGTGCTGTTGCTGTTCGTCGCCCACTACCGGGATTTCCGGGTATGGCACGGCTTCACGCGGGACCGCACGGTGGCCCAGAAACGGGTGGCCCGGGCCGATAACTATGCGCCCCATCATTGGGTGCGGGAACATGCGGGGCCGGGGGCCGTGTTCTTGTGCGACGATTTCGTCGGACTCTTTTGCGTAGCACCGGCGGGGGGGAAGGTGGTGGCCAGTTCGGCGGAGTTTATGAGTCCTTATGTGGATTATATGCCCCGTGCTGCCGCGCGGGAAGGGTTGTGGCAGGCCCTGCGCACGGGGGATAGGGAACGCTTTTTTGCCTTGGTCGCGGAGTTGGGGGTCACCCATGTGTTGGCGACGGGGGAAGAGCGCGATTGGGTGGCGCAAGGGGGCGTGACGGGTTTGAAGGCGGTGGAAGCTTCTGAACACTACACGCTCTATACGGTGGGCGAAACGTAGGGTCCGCGCTACGCTTCTTCCGGGGGACCGGAAGGGTAGTGCGTTACACCGGAGGACCGGTGCAACGAGCGGTTTTCGTGGGAAGTGATGCGTTATGACAGGTCGCTGTGCCACCCTTATCCATGCGACCGCCCGTCGGTTTTGTGTGGGTGGAGGAAAGGGGAATTCCCCTCTACAATATTCCACGGAGATAGAGGGACGCCCGAGTTGGTGTATCCGCTATGGTTTTGGGCCCACATTGCTCCATGCACACGAAACCTCGCGTAGCTCGGCATCGCGTGGCACGACTACAACCCTTGTTTGCGATGGAAGGTCTCGTTCTCACACGCCAGAGAGTCGCGCGGTTAAGGAAGGGCGCTCCCTGGAGTGCGTAAGCTTGCTTACGCTTTTACTGAGCAAGCTTGCTTGCGGCACTGGGAATGGGGAGGAGATGTGTTACCTGTGTCGATAGCGGATGCCGGTGCATGGCCCTCGGCTATCTTCTCAGGGATGGGGAGCAAGCTCCCCGTGGAAGGGTAGCAGCAAGCTGCCACACTCCAGAGAGTCGCGCGGTCAAGGTAAGGGTATTCCTTGGAGTGCGTAAGCTTGCTTACGCTTTTACTGAGCAAGCTTGCTTGCGGCACTGGGAATGGGGAGGAGATGTGTTGCCTGTGTCGATAGCGGATTCCGGTGCATGGCCCTCGGCTATCTTCTCAGGGATGGGGATCAAGCTCCCCGTAGAAGGGTAGCAGCAAGCTGCCACACTCCAGGGAGTCTCATGGGTTGCAAACGTGTTCCCGTTGGCGTTCCGCCCTTCCTCCATTGCGTGGACTCCTCACAGTCGATACACTGGGTTCTCGTCGTATTGTTACCGCATCCAGGAGTGCCTTCCCCATGACCCAAGCCAGTTTGCGCCGCCGTGAAGCGCTGTATCTTCGGAAGATTCAAGACCGCATTGCCGAGATCAGGGCGCGCTTTATCTATCCCGTCCGCGAGCCCATCGTGGATATTGCTGTGGCCGAGACCATGGAACACCTCTCCTTTGCCGCCGCAACGAAGCTGACCTACACGCCTTGTGAAGGGGGCTATCGCTGGGGCGAAGATTGGGGCTCGGCCTGGTTTCGCCTGCGTTTTCGGGTGCCCAGGGCGATGGCGGGGCGATGCGTGAAGCTCTTGCTCGATCTGGAAAACAGCGAGTGCCTGATTTTTCGCGACGGCCTCCCGGTGCAGGGCCTCTGTTGGACGCGCAAGGAATACACCCTCTTTGAGAAAGCAATGGGAGGCGAAAAGGTAGAGCTCTATGTGGAGGCCGGGGCCAATGCGCGCCTGGGGGCCTTTGAAGTGCGGACCCTTCACCCTCCGGAAGTGGCGGTCTGTAATCGGGCGGTGTGGGATGCCTTCTGGGATATTTCGGCCCTCTTCGACATGGTGGACCGGGCGATTCATTGTGACTGGATGGGTAAGCCCTATCTGCCGCCCCGGGAAGATGACCCCCGGAGTGCCCAGATTGCCTTTGCGCTCAACGAAGCGGTGGACCTTTTCGACTATCAGAACCCGAGTGACGCAGAACTGAGCGCCCAGGCCCGTGCGGTGCGGAAGCGGCTGAAGCCCATCTTGTCGGCGAAGGCCGGGGAGGCGACTCCGGTCATGGCGACCATGGGGCACGCCCACCTGGATGTGGCGTGGAAGTGGCCCCTGGCGGAGAGCGTGCGCAAGTGTGGCCGGACCTTTTCCAACGTGTTGGAAATCATGGAGGAGTATCCCGACTTCAATTTCGTCCAGAGCCAGCCCCACCTCTATGCGTTTGTGAAGGAGACCTACCCCTCCCTGTATGAGCGGGCCAAGGCACGGATTGCCGAAGGCCGTTGGATTGCCGATGGGGCCATGTGGGTCGAGCCCGACTGCAATATTCCCAGTGGCGAAAGCCTGGTGCGCCAATTGCTCTTTGGCACCCGCTTTTTTAAGGAAGAGTTCGGGGTGGATTCCCGCGTGCTGTGGTTGCCCGACGTCTTTGGCTATTCGGCGGCCCTGCCCCAGATTCTGAAGCGGAGCGGCATCGACTATTTCTTCACGGCGAAACTGGCCCTCAATCAATTCGTGAAATTCCCCTACAACTCCTTTCATTGGGAGGGCATCGATGGCAGCCAGGTCCTGGCCCACTACATGCCCGCCGAAGAATACAGTTCCAAGCTCGAGCCCTGGCTTCTGCGATCCGGTGCCCACGACTACACCGAGCGAGACCGGAGCCCGATTCAGGCCCTGCCCTTTGGCCACGGGGACGGCGGGGGCGGTCCGGCACGTCCACAGTTAGAGCGGCACGCCCGCTATGCCAATCTCGATGGCATGCCCCGCCTGGAGCCCATGTCGCCCCTGGAGTTTTTCGAGCGCCTGGAAAAAGAGTCGTCGCGCCTTCCCCGTTGGCTCGGAGAAATGTACCTGGAACTCCATCGGGGCTGCTACACGAGCCAGGCCTTGGTCAAGCGGCACAATCGGAAGGCCGAGTTCCTGCTGCGCGAAGCGGAACTGTGGTGTTCCGTGGCCATGAGTCTGGGGAAGGCCTATCCCCAGGACGCCCTCAACGCGGCGTGGAAGACGCTCCTGCTGAATCAGTTTCACGATATCTTGCCCGGCAGCTCCATCGACAAGGTATACGCCGATTCCGAGGCCCAGTTTGGGGAGCTTTTCACGACGGTGAATACGGTCCTGGAGAAGGCATTGGATCAGGTGCTTCGCGCCTCTGGAGCGCCCAAGGGGGCCGTGGTCGTTTTCAACAGCCTCGGGTGGGCGCGGGAAGATACGGTGGCGCTCCCGGCGGCGGGTGATGACTCGGAGCAAGCGTTGGTCGCGTGCGACCAGGAGGGCCATCAGGTCCCCGTGCAGCGGGGTGCCGATGGACGACTGCGATTCCGGGCTCACGTGCCGCCGCTCGGGCACCGGGTCTACACCTTGGCACCGGGGGAGCACTCCGAAACGCCACCAACCGCTTCATCGCTCCTGGAGAATGACCGGTTGAAACTGCGCTTTGATAAGCAGGGACGGCTCCGTCGCATCTATGACAAACGTTTCAAGCGGGAGGTACTGGCCCCCCAGGCGACGGGCAATCAATTCATTCTCTATGAAGACAAAATGGCGAGCACGGGCGACTCGTGGGATCTGGATATCTTTTACGAAGACAAACCCCTCGTCCACGATGGCGCCCTGGTACAACACGAAATCATTGAGCAAGGTCCCGTGCGCACCGTGCTCCGGCAGGTCCGCCACATCAGCCACTCGACTATCACGCAAGACATCATCCTGACCGCCGGGTCGGCCCGGGTGGACTTCGAGACGGAAGTGGAATGGGGTGCCGAGAAGAATGTCTTTCTCAAGGTGGCCTTTCCCCTGGCGGTCCGCTCCGAGAAAGCCCGCTATGAGATTCAGTTCGGCAGCATCGAGCGCCCGACCCACCGCAACATGCCCCAGGACTTCGCCCGCTTCGAAGTGCCCGCCCACAAATGGGCCGACCTTTCCGAGGGCAACTATGGGGTCGCCCTCCTCAACGACTGCAAATACGGCTACGACACCCACAAGAACGTAATGCGGCTCAGCCTGCTCCGGGCCACGACGAACCCGGGCCTGACGGCCGACATCCATCAGACCCACGTATTTACCTATAGTCTGTGGCCTCACGAAGGCGATTTCACGGCCGGGTTGGTGCGGGAAGGTTATGGGCTCAATGCGCCCCTGTTGGCCCGTACGGCTGCCCAGAAGCACCGTAGCACGGCCCCCGCGCCTTCTCTGATCCAGATTGATGGGGAAAACGTCGTCATTGACACGATAAAGCAGGGCGAAGGGGGCGAGGGCCTTGTTGTGCGCCTTTTTGAGTCCCATGGTTGGCAGAGTCGTCACCGGCTTCAATTGCCCGAGGGCGTGACTTCGGTCTGGGAAAGTAACCTGATGGAGCAACCGGAAAGCGAACTCTCGCCTCGTGCAGGCGGGATATTTCTGGATTTTATGCCCTTTCAGGTAAGGACGCTACGGTTGTTCCGGGAAGGGAGCAATAAACCCTTGTGAAACTTTGTTATAGAGTAAAATGGGACGGTGTGCTAACGTAGCCGTAGAGCGGATGTGCCACGGAAGCGACGGTATGCCATTCGGAGTCGATGATGCGAAGTCACAGTACTGAGTCCCCCAAGCGGTCCGGAATCCAAATCGATAACCAGTCTTCAGGCCGCCGTGGCGCCTGTAGCGGGGTAAGTCTTGCCGTTTGCTTCGCCATTCCTGCGGATTCGCCTTCATGACGGGAGATCAGGCCACAGGCTGGGGGGGGCGCATACGACGCCACGCGTTGCGCGTACAGCATATCGCGGGGGTGATCACGGTCTTCATGGCCCTGGTGGTGATGGGCGGGTGGTTTTCCCGCAATGCCTCGGTGGTGCAGATTTACCACGAATTTGCGCCCATGCAATTCAATACGGCATTGGGTTTCCTCTGGGTAGGCGCTTCCCTGTGTTTGATTCGACGGCCCTGGGGGCGGTTTCATGGGCTCATGGGGATCGCGTTGGTAACCCTTGGCACGGCCAGTGTTTCCCAATACATCTTTCACATCGATCTGGGGATTGATGAACTCATCGTAAAGCCTTTCACGACGGTGCGGACTTCTCATCCCGGGCGGATGGCTCCCAACACGGCCATCTGTTTTGTCCTGTCTGGCCTGGCTTTTCTATGCGTGGGGACGCGCCGTATTGATGGTGCGGCCTGTATTGGTGCCATGATCATGGCACTGGGGCTGGTTTCCATCTTTGGGTATTTGAGCGGCGTGGACAGCGCCTATGGGTGGGGCGATTTGACGCGCATGGCCCTCCACACCTCGGTGGGATTCGTTCTCGTGGGTTTGGGTCTGGTGCTGGAATTGGTGACCACGGAAAGCTTCACCCGGGCCAACTTCCGGGTGGTATCCGTGGTGGTGGCATTGCTGAGCCTCACCTGCAGCCTGGCGATCGGGCAGGCATTGCTGGCGGAGCGGGGTCGCACGGCCATGACGGATCTGCACCGAGACGCGGGGCGCGTGGCCTCGGACATAACCCTCATGTTGGGCCAGACCCTGGGTGCCCTGGAGCGTTTCGCCTATCGTGCGGTGGAGGCGGTGGGGGATCCCGAGCAGGCCGCCTATCGGGTGGAAGACAGTGCGCACTATCTGGAGGACTTTACGGGCCTCACCCGTCTTACGTGGATCGATCTCCAACAGGGAAGTCGCTGGACCCATGATCGGGAGCACGGGGGCGAAAATGTGCCGCCCCTTCCCGAGGAACGCGCCCTGGCGCAGAAATTGCGTTCACAAGGGGCCAATGGCGCCTTTGTCGGCGAGTACCACCCGGCAGCGTCGGGCGTGGGTGCTACCATGGTGCTTGGCATTGCCGTTTCGGCAAAGCATGGGGATGGGCAAGGAATTTTGATAGCCGTTCTCGGCGCGGAGGAATTCTTTCCACCGGTCTTGGCGCACACGTCCCCGGCTCAACGGCTGAGCCTGCGTATTCAGGGGATGGATCTCTATTCGCAGGAGCCAGCGGCGGGTCAACTCCTGTTGCCCCGATTCGTCGCGTGGTCTGCTGCGAGCATTCCAGGTGGGACCTTGCAGGTGGAGCTGACGGCGACCCGTGCTTTTGTACGGGCGGAATCGTCTCGCATTATCTACGTGGTACTAATCGGTGGCTTTCTCATATCGGGCCTGCTGGTCTTGTCGACCCATCTTGCGGTACGTAGTTGGCGAGCGCAGGAAGCCCTTCAGCATCAATACTCCCGACACCGCCTGGTCGTCAATCATCTTCCGGCCATGATTGCCGCGTTCGATGCGAATAACCGTTTGATATTTGCAAACGCGCCTTTCGTGGCCTTGTTGGGAGCCACATCGGAACAGGAGATTCTCGGGGGAACACCTCGGGAATTGCTGGGACCCTACTATTACGAAGTGGCCCAGCACCTCCAGCGGGCCTTGAAGGGGGATATGGTGCGCTATGAGGTTACCCTGGACGCCGGGCGCGATCACGAACGTCGTCTGGAAACGCAACTGGTGCCGCACCGCCATGCCGGGGGGGCGGTGGACAGCTATTACGTGCTGGTGCTGGATGTGACGGAGGAGCGCGAATCGGCCCGCCGCCTGGAAGAGAATACGGAGCGGCTGCGACGCTTTTCCGGGCTTGCGATCGGTCGGGAAGAGCGAATGATGGCCCTTAAGGAAGAAGTGAATCAACTCTTACGGGAGCTGAACCGTGATGATCGATATACGCCGGTTCAGTTGAAGTCATCCGATTCCGAAGCCACCCGACCGGGGGATACATGATGGCAGGGAAGGCCTCATCCGAGCGATTTGCCGATCTGGCTATTCTGGGGGGACTTGCCGTCTTTTTGTTCCTCGCCGCAGCACTATTGGGGGCGGTAGCGCCTGATTGGCGCTGGGAGCATCACCCCGTTCATGCACTGGCGGAGGGGTTGGGGGCTTTTGCGGCCTTGACCGTTGCGACACTGATCTGGATTTTACGCCGACTTGAGGCGCTCCCGCAGCGGTATAGCTGGATTCTCGCGGGGCTTTTATCCATGGGAACGCTCGACGGATTTCATGCGGCGACCCATGCGGGCAACCTTTTCGTCTGGTACCACACGTTGGCCGGATTTGCGGGTGGCCTTCTTTTTGCCGGTATCGTTATTCCATCCCGGCTAAGCACCCGCGTGGTACCGTACTTACCGACCTTTACCCTGTATGGCAGTGTGGGTGTTGCGTTGGTCATGGTGATGTTCTCCGACTCCTTGCCCGCCATGACGCGCGACGGTGCGTTTACCGATGTGGCGCGGATACTGAATATTGTGGGCGGCGTCGGTTTTTTGATCGCGGCAGCCTTGTTGGCCTGGAATCCTTGGCGGGAGCATGACCCCCACCGACGGCTCTTCGCCAGTCATGCCTTGCTTTTCGGGGTGTCGGGAATTATTTTCGAGCAATCAACGTTGTGGGATGGGGTCTGGTGGTTATGGCATGGCTGTCGACTACTGGCCTACGGGTGTGCTTTGTCTTTTCTATTTCACCAGCTTTACCAGGCACTATGGGACTCGGTCGCTTCGCGCCAGGGGCTGGAAGAGGCGGTCTCCCGGAAGACGGAGGAACTGGCCGCCGAGGTGGCCTCCCATTCCAAAAGGGAGGCGGCCTATCGTGCCTTAGCGGAGGATCTGGAGGAGCGGGCGAAGGAGTTGGAGCGGGCGCAATTGGCGACGTTGAACATCGCGGAAGACGCCAATGAAGAACGGCGCCGGGCGGACCACGCGGGCGAAATATTGCGCGAAGTGAACGCGGAGTTAGATCAATTTGCCTATGTCGCCTCCCACGATCTGAAGGCGCCCCTGAGGGCGATTGAGAATCTCGCGTTGTGGATTCAACAGGATGCCGAGGAGGTGCTCCCCGAGGATTCCAAGCGCCACCTGACGACGCTGAGACAGCGTATTCAGCGGATGCGCGCCCTGCTCAATGACTTGTTGGCCTATTCCCGGGCAGGTCGCGCCAAAGGTGCCTTCGGCAAAATTAACTCGGGAGAAGTGGTTCGGGATGTCGTGGCACTGATTGGTCCGCCCGATTCCATCGAAATCAGGATCGGCGAGGATTTTCCGGTCATTGAGAGCTTTCCCGTGCCCTTTGAGCTGGTGTTGCGAAATCTGATTTCCAATGCGGTGAAACATATGGGACAGGACGAGGGCTGCGTTGAAATCAGTGCCGTGGAGGACGGACCACAGATCGCCTTTACGGTGGCGGATACCGGTCCGGGCATCCCGGAGGACTGTCGGGAACGTGTTTTCGAGATGTTTCAGACCCTCGCCCCCCGGGACGAAGTGGAAGGTACTGGAATGGGACTGGCCATTGTACGTAAAGTAGTAGAGTCTGAGGGAGGCCGGGTCACGGTAGCCGACAATGGCGATCGTGGTGCCCGATTTACCTTTTGGTGGCCCAAAGTGTCGATACGGGAGAAGCAGCATGCATCGTGAAGTATCCATATTATTGGTAGATGACGATATTGTCGATGCGGAAGCAATTACCCGTGCGGTGCGGCGTGAGAAGATTCTCAACAATATCGTGCATGTCTCCAACGGGCTGGAGGCCATCGATGCGCTGCGGGATAGCACGATCATCGGACGTCCTCGCTTTGTGTTGTTGGATCTGAATATGCCACGAATGAATGGCATCGAGTTTCTAAAGTATATTCGTGAGGACAGCGAGTTAAGACAGGAAGTTGTTTTTGTATTGACCACGTCTGATCTCGATGAAGATAAAGTTGCGGCATATGGCTCTAATGTGGCGGGGTACATTCTGAAAGATAAGGTTGGAGAAGATTTTGAGAAGCTCCTGGGGCTCATCGATAGTTTTTGGCGTATCGTGGAGTTTCCCGGCTGAAACCAAGAGTTTTTCTCTCATTGTCGTATGGTAGAAGGAATTAGAATGGATTCGACACATCGCATTCCGGTGCTTATTGTGGATGACGATCAGGTTGACCGTGAAACGGTCGCGCGCTACGTGGGTAAGGATTACGAGCTCCATCAGGCCGCCACGGGAAAAGATGCGCTTGAACGAGCGGAGCATCGCCTCTTCGGATGCATTCTTCTGGACCTTGGCCTACCGGATTTCGATGGGCAGGAACTCATCGAGCCCCTGAGTCAGCGCGCTCCGGTGGTGGTGATGACGGGCCACGGAAATGAACGGGCGGCTGTAGACGCCATGAAGCGGGGGGCGGCGGATTACCTGGTCAAGGACATGATCACCGGAGTGGCCCTGAAGCGGGCGATTACGGGGGCCATCGAAAAGCGTCGTCTCGAATACACGGTGGAAGAGCAACGGCGACGACTCCTGGAGGATGAACGCCTCAAGGTCCTCATTCAACTGGCGGGATCGTCCCTGATGGATCTGAATGAGCCCCTGTCCCATCTCAATCTTGCGTTGGACAAGTTGATGCTGAGCAAGGCTCTGCCGGACATGGAACGTTCGCTCGTTGAGAAGAGCAGTCAGGCTCTTTCTGATGTTACGGCTATTATGCGGCGGGTACAGCAAATGCGTCTCCAGGATGCCGCGCCCCTGCCGGACTCCGGGGTTGCCATGCCGCCCTGCGTCGTGTTGTGTGTCGATGATGACCCCGTTAGCATGGCTATTCTGAAACGCCACCTGGAATCGCTTTCCGGTGAGATGGCCATTGTGGAAGTGCGAACCGCCACTTCCATCGCTGAAGCGACGGAGGTGTTGGCGGGTGATACTACGGATCTGGTTGTGTCAGATTATAACCTTGGCGATGGCACCGCCATGGACATCTTGCCGTTGGCCATGAAAGCAGAAGAAATCCTTCCGGTGATCGTAATCTCCGGTGAGGGGAATGAAAATGTGGTGGCAGATGTGCTGCGAGCCGGGGCTTCAGATTACATTCCCAAGGGCTCCCTATCCGCAGAGAAGCTGGGGGGGGCGCTGAAGCGCAGTCTCAAACGGGCAGCCATCGCGACTGACCTCCGCCGATCACAGGCAAGGATGCATGCCCTGGCCTTTACCGATGAACTGACAAAGCTCTATAACCGACGCTTTCTGGAAGAGTCTATGACCCGAGAGCTTCAACGACTTAATCGCCACCCAGGTGAACTGGCATTTTGTCTCTTGGATTTGGATTACTTTAAACGCCTGAATGACGACTATGGGCATGCCGCAGGCGATCAGGCCCTCCGTGATGTGGGCGAAATATTGCGAAGCTCCACGCGACGGACCGATCTGGCCGCTCGTTATGGGGGCGAAGAGTTCGCCGTGTTTCTTCCCGACGCCAATGAAGAGGCAGCCCACGCTGTCGCCGAAGGAATCCGGAAAAAGATCGAGGTCCATCAGGTGCAGTTTGAGGGACTTTCACTGGAGTTGACCACGAGTGTGGGGATTTCCCTGGTGCGTGGCGGCGACACGCGGAGCATCGCAGAGATTGTCAGTGCAGCGGACGCGGCCCTCTACCGGGCCAAAACTGAAGGCCGAAACCGGGTGCTTATCGAGCAGCGATAGGGGATCCGAAACATTTCCCACTAATGGCTGACAAAAAGCTTGACAAATTTGCGCCGATAGACTATTTTTATAGTCATGGAAACTATCGCGTAGATTAAACACCGGCAGGAGGCATGTGACCATGGTGCGACGTAAAAAAGATGAAGCACAGGCAGGGGAGCTCACACCACTGGAAGAAGCCGTTATGGCGGTGGTGTGGCAGTTGGGCGAGTGCAGCTCGGCGGAGGTCATTGCGCACTACAATAACCACCACGAGCCCCTGGCGAAGACAACCATCCGAACCGTGCTGGCAAACTTGCGGGAGAAAGACTTTCTCACGCCGGTACCCACCACGGAACGGGGATTTCGCCTGCGGGCCACGGTGACGCGCAATGACTTCGCCGCGCGCACCCTGCGTCAGATCACACGCCGCCTGTTGAACGGCAACCCGCGCCACGCGATTACGTGTCTCATCAATGACGATGATATCGACGACGCGGACCTCGAGGCAATCCAGGCATTGATTGATGCCCGGAAAAAGAAGGGGGGCGAATCGTGAACGTTCAACACATCAACCGTGCCGTGGTTTCTCTTGCGGAGGCCAACCCGTTGTTGGGGCGACTTTTCTTTGCCAGTCTGGAGCTGCTGCTCCTGGGGCTTCTCGTCTGGCTGGTTATTACCTGCTTTCGTCTTAAAGCGCCCCGGGTTTCGGCCCTCTTGTGGTTGATCGTACTGGTGAAACCCATCCTGACCCTGGCCGTTGGGGCTCCGCTGCCGCTCCTGCAGGTAGCTCCCGCGTCGACGCCGGACGCGCCACCCGTGGCCGCTGCGGTCTCCTCCCGGGGGCTGACGGTCTATCTGGATCCCGTGCCGCCCACGGCCATCTCTTCGACTCCCGTGGTGATACCCCCCATGGCCTTTCCCCCTGCACCTCCCCGTGCGGTGCGTGAACCGTCCGTGGAACCTCCAGCAGTGCTGGAACGCGGGCCACTGACGTGGTTTCTATCCTTACCTGCCACTCTGCTCCTGCTCTGGCTCGCGGGGGTGGCGACGCTGTTGGTCAGCACGGCGTTGGACCGGGTTCGTCTTCACCGCTTTGTGGAGCGGACCAGTACGCCCCCGGCACACGCCGAGGCCCTGCTCGCAGCGACGGCCGATGAAATGGGCGTGCGGCAGGCCCGTGGACTTCGGGTAACTTCGGAGCTGGAGTCGCCCGCCATGGTGGGCTGGTTTCGCCCCCTGGTCGTGGTGCCCGCGTGGCTGGTGGAGCCCAAAAGCAAGACCGCGCTCGCCTGGGCGCTCCGTCACGAGTTGACCCACCTCAAGCACCGGGACCACGGCGCGAATTTTCTACGTCGTGTGGCCCAGATACTGTTCTTCTTTCACCCCGTCACGTGGTGGGCCAGTCGCCGTTGGGAAGCGGCGGTGGAATTGGCCTGTGACCGGGCGGTGGTCCAGACCGATGATGATGTGACCGCCTATGCCGAGCAGCTCTACGCCATCCTCGTGCAGGCCCGGCAACAGCGGCGACGGACCATGGCCACAGGGCTTTTCGCCACCCGCACGCAGATTAACACGCGGATTGCGGCGCTGCTCGGTACGTCATTGCGCACACCGGCCCGGCTCGGTGTGGCGGCGGCCCTGGCCCTGACGTGCTTCGCGGGCACGGTGTTTACGGTGGGTGGTGCTTTTGTGGAGGGGGCGGCGGAAACATCCAGGGAAACGGCCGTGGCGGTCGCGAAAGTAGCGCGCCCTGAGCTGCCTGCACGGACCTTGGTCTTCCCGTCGGATAGCTCTCTGGGGACGCTGTGGATTGGCGATCCCTATCCCTACGACTATACGCCCGACCAGGAACCGGATATGACGGAGGCGGGGGGCTGGGTGAAGTTGGGCGATGCCCAGGGGACCTTGGAGATCCCGGCGGGGAAGGTGGTCTGGCTGGATGTGGGCCCCAAACGGACGGCGGTGGATCTGGCGCCCCTGGCCAACCTGCCGGCGAACGGGGTGCAATATCTCGACCTCTATCGCCTCGAGCTGGAAGACGAGGCCCTCCGGCATATTGCCGGGATGACGGAATTGGAAGCGCTCAGCCTCTACCGAACGAAGATCACCAACGACGGGCTGCGGCACCTGGCGGGGCTGGTGAATCTGCGTTGGTTGGATCTGGGCGCTTCCGACATTTCAGCGGAGGGACTCTGGGCCCTGGCCCCGTTGAAAAAGCTGGAGCACCTGGACCTCAACTACATCAAATTTCACGAGGAGCCGGAAACAGACGGCGAAGGGACCCTGACCCCTCCCCAAGTGACCCCCAATCGAGGGGCCGCCGAGGCCCTGGCGGAGTTGACCGCCTTGCGCTGGCTCAATATCAAAGGGGCCAAGGCAACCGGCGACGACCTCAAGGCCCTCGCGCCCCTGACGGAATTACGCACGCTGGTGCTGGATTACAGTCCCATTCGGGATGAAGATCTGGCCCATCTCGCACCCTTCACCCAGCTGACGCACCTTTCGCTGGAGCGGACGGAAATCGGGTCCGACTACAAGACCTACCTGGCGGCTCTGCCCGCGCTGGCGGATACAAATATCGACTATACGGCGACGCCCGACGCCGCCCATCAGATGCTTGTTATTGGCGGGCGGGTGGTGAACGAATCCGGTGCGCCGGTGGAAGGGGTTTCCGTGGAATTCTACGGCGACTACCCGGAATCCGTCGGCATGGGGGGCGATAAGGCGATGACGGATGCCTTGGGCCACTGGGAAATGCGGCTGGCGGCTGGGTGGACCCGGCTCATGGCGAACCTGATCCACGAAGACTATATCAGCGATCGGATTCTGGGGCTCCGTCCTATTCCCCCGAAAGAGCAACTCTTCGACCAGACGGCGACCTTCGTGATGGAGAAGGGGAGTACCTTCACCGGTACCGTCCGTGATGACCAGGGGAATCCTGTGGCCGGGGCCCTGGTGATGAATAGTAATTTGCGGGGCACCTTCGCCCGTATGATGGAGGACGCCAATTCCGTCGTGACCGATGAAGGGGGCAGATTTACCTTTGCCAACCTCGATAAGAAACGGCACGAGGAACTCACCATTGTTTCGGAGGAACACGCCCCGGTGGTCCATCGGTTGGACTACGAAAGCCCCGATGTGCCCATCGCGGTGACCCTCGAGTCCGGCATTGGGGTAGAGGGGAACTTGACCGATGCGGCGGGCGTGCCCCTGGCCGACGTGACGGTTTCCGTGGACGAGTGGCGGCCCAATCATCAGCATGGGCTGCCGCGGGAAGCCATTACCGACAGCGAAGGGCGCTTCACCCTGTCGCACATGCCCGACCACGGCACCGTGCGCCTGAGTGTGCAGGAGTCGGGCTACTTCGGTGCTTCGGCCACCACCCTGTTGCCCCTCACCGAGCCCCTGGGTATACACCTCATAAAACGAACGGATTTCCAGGGCCGCGTGGTGGACGCCACGACGGGGCAGCCCGTGACCGACTATGACGTGGAGATGGGGCGGGTGACGGATAGTGGAGACTATTGGTGGTTCACCCGCTTTACCCGGGCCGACGTCAACCGGAAGACCGGTACCTTCACCGCAGAGCCCGCCGCCATTTTTGATGGTACGAAGCGGGTCAATTTTGTGGCGCGCATTCGGGCCAGGGGCTATCAAATCACCGAGTCCAAGGTCCAGGAAGCCGCACGTCTGGGTGAGGAAGTGACCATTGCACTCCAACCTAAAGCGACGGTCAAGGCGGTCGTGCGGGATGCCGCGGGAGCGCCGGTGGAAGGCGCGCAAGTCGCCTGGGTGCGGGATGACCAGCACGCTTTCCTCAGCAACGGGGCACTGAGCGCCGATTATGGCAAGAGCCCTGCCTGGTTTGAAGCGAGCGACGCCGAAGGCCAGGTGGAATTTGCGGCGGACGAAACGCCGGGGGTCCTGGTCGCCGCCCATGAAAAAGGATTGGCCTGGTTCGACCTGCGCAATGACCAGGAGCCCGTGGTCTTAGACCTCATGCCCTGGGTGCGCGTGGAAGGACAGGTTCACGGCGTTCAGGGAGCATTGACACCCGTGGTCTATAAGACGACGCCCCCTGCGGTGCGGGGTCGGGACGACTTCTTTATGTTGGTGGGCAACGCGGTGAACACCGATGAGACGGGAAAGTTTATCGTCGATCATGTTCCGGCCATGCCCCTTTCGATTGGCATCCAACGGCGTTGGGAGCCATCCCACGGGAAATATCTCGACCCCCAGCCCGGTGAGACCCTCCAGGTAGCGATTGGGGATGGGCCCTATGCCGCCACAGGGCGGGTGAATCTCGACGCCGTCGCGGACCGTGTGGCCGGGGACCGCACCCAATCGATGGATGAACGCCATCTTATGGTGCGGGCTACGCCGACCAAGGGTAACCCGGCGGAAGCGGTGCACTACATTCCCGACGTGGATACTTACGGTCAGTTCCGTTTGGATGGGCTGGTGGAAGGGGAGTACACCCTTTCCGTCACCGCCCACGCGACACCGCCACAAAACGCTTGTGGTCGGGGCACGCCCATTGGCCGCAGTGAAACCACCTTCCGCGTGGGCGATGGCCAGCCCGACGCTATCGACCTCGGTGCCCTTGCCGTGACCTCGGTAGACTTCCCCCAGCAGAATACCCAGGCACCGGCTATTGAGGGCACGGATCTGGCCAGCGACGCGCCATGGTCGCTGGCCAGTGAGTCGGGCAAATTGATCATCCTCGATTTCTGGGCATCCTGGTGCGCGCCCTGTGTGGCCTCCATGCCCTCCTTGAAGAACACCTACGCTGAACTGCCCGCCGACAAGGTGTCCCTCGTGGGCCTGAACCTCGACACCACGGTCACCGCCGCCAAGACGCTCATCGACGAAAAGGAACTGCCCTGGAAGCAAGTGCACATCGGTGGCTGGGCGGAAGACAATCCCGTCACCGCCGCCTATGGGGTGTCGTTCATCCCTTCGGTGTGGATTCTGGACGCCCACGGCAAGGTCCTCGCCCGCGATGTGGAGCCGGAGAAACTGGCCGCCACGGTGGCGGACTTGTTGAAGTCGGGCGCGTGAGATGGGGGGGCCATCAGCTTGGCGTGCTCGAAGAGGCTACCTGGTCGTGCCACGCGATGCCGAGGACAACGAGGTTTCGTGTGCGTGGAGGGAAGAAAAACTTTGTCCGTCATGGCGGATTGAATGAGGGCGTCC
>JAUIMA010000473.1 GCA_030432675.1 Candidatus Hydrogenedentota bacterium
TGAGTCACTCTATGAAAGCTACCGGGGAAAGTATGCAGCAGGTGTCATGCACCCGAAGCTCACCACCGTGCTACTCCATGGCGAGCTGGCCTTTGTCGGTGCTTCCGGCGAGTTTTTCAGTGACCTTTCGGTTCAGCTCAAGGCGAACGTTGAGGATGCCAAGGCACTGTTTCTCGGATACTGTAACGGACACGACATGTACTTCCCGACAGAGCGAGCCATTGCCCAAGGGGGCTACGGTGCGGATCCCGGGAGTGCTTGGGTGACACCTGGCGGTCCGGAATAAATGATGGAGCGCGCCGCGTACAGCATCGCAGCGCTGAAACGAACCTTCGCGCGCGACCGATTGCCCAGGCCGGCTCAAGAATGATGCGAGGGTGGTAGTACCACCAACTCGAGCCAGTAATGGCTTAGTTCTTGAATGATGGAAATAAATTTTTCAAAGTCCACGGGCTTGGAAATGTAGGAGTTGACCCCCAGGTTGTAGGAGCGAAGGATGTCTTCCTCTTGTGTGGACGTGGTAAGGACGATTACCGGTAGCGCACGGAGTGCGTCGCTTTCCTTGATTTCGGTAAGCACGGCGCGTCCATCGAGGACCGGCAGGTTGAGATCGAGCAGAATAATGTCCGGGCGAGGGTATTTACTCTTATCTTCGTAGTTCCCGCGGTTGTACAAAAAGTCGAGCGCTTCGGCTCCGTTGTCCACGATGTAGAGGGTGTTTCTGAGTCGTCCCTTGCTGAAAGCGCGCTTGGTTGCCCACTGGTCCTCCTGATCGTCTTCGATGAGTAAAATATTTGCAGTTCGACCTGAGTGTTCAGTCATCTTTGATGCTCCTGACCTGTTTGGAAAGTGTAAAGTGGAATCGACTGCCTTCACCTAATTCCGATTCAACCCAAATGCTCCCCCCATGCCGTTCAATGATCTTCTTACAAATAGATAAGCCGATTCCGGTTCCAGGATAGTCTGCGCGTGCGTGAAGTCGTTTAAAGGGGGAAAAAATTGCATATTGCGGCTCCAGAGCTATTCCAATGCCATTGTCCTCTACGGTGATCTGTATTTGGTCGTCGAGGACGGTGTGGTAAACCGAGATGACGGGAGAGGTTCCTTTTGTGGTAAATCGCATCGCGTTGGTGAGCAAGTTTTGAAACACTTGCGTAATGAGGATGGAGTCACAGTAAATCTCGGGCAAGGGTTCGGCTGAAACCTTGGCCGCTGTTTCCTCGATTCGCAGGGAAAGTCCATTGAGCACATCACGGATTACATTGTCCAGCGACAGCAAGCTGAGTTGCATTTCCTGGTTTCGCGCACGGGACAATTCGAGCAGGGAACGTACCAACTCTTGCATTCGGGCCGCACCTGAATTAATTGCCCGCATGGCGAGCTTGGCATCCTCATTAATATCGTCCCCCACCTCTTCGTCGAGAATTGTGGTGAACATTTGCTGCTTTCGCAGTGGTTCCTGGAGATCGTGGCTGGCTATGTAGGTGAACTGATCCAGTTCGCGGTTTGCATCTTCCAACTCCCGGGTTCGCGCTTTTACCCGTAGTTCCAGTTCCTCATTCAGAAGGCTTAGATCATTTTCGGCCCGTTTCCGCTGACCGACCTCGTTGCGTAGTTGACGCTGAGACGCGAGTCGCTCGGTCACATCGAAGACGGTGGCCAGTATGGTCGTGTCGCCGTGAAGTGTCAGGGAGGTCACGCTCACTTCGACGGGTACGAGCGTACCCTCCTTTTTTCGAACATGGATCGTTTGATTGGGAGTGATGACGTGGGTTTCGGGCTCTTCCAGATAGCGGTTGAGCTCCTTGAGATGGCCCTGGCGGGTGTTGGCGGGAAACAGCTGGCCGATGTCTTGCCCCAGTAGCTCTGCGAGCTCAAAGCCAAAGAGTCTCAGAACTTCTGCGTTGGCAGAGAGAATTTGATTGTTCTCATCCAGGGTGACCACGCCAATGGGAAGGGCCTCCAAAATACAGTGATGGTAGATATCGGCTTCACTCAATTGGCCGTAGGCCAGCTGTGCCTGACTGAGATGTTTGCGAGAGTTCTGGGCCAGAAAAACGGCGGTTGCCAGAAGCACAGCCAGTACGAGCGAGCAAACCAGCACGACGAGGGGTAGACGGGATGTGGCGCCTAGAAAATGATCGGGTCGCGGCATGAGTTGAATCTGCCACTTATTCACCGGAAGTCCCAGGGGAAACACGGCCCCGGAATCCAGGATTCCTTCACCGTAAATACGTCGTTGGTCCTGAAAAACTGCAATGGCAAAGTCGTCTTGAAACGACGCGGTCAGGGCATCAAAAAATGCGTTTATTTCAAACGCGGCCGAAATATACCCCCCATCGGATGCAGAAGTCTTCAGTGGAAGGATGAGAAGAAATCCCTCTCCCCCTTGAGCCAGTGTGATCGCTTGGGTGGCTGCGGCACCGCCCGTTCGTGTCGCCGCCATCAAGGCATGAAGACGGATCGGGCTTGTCCCCAAATCCAGGCCTACTGCCGCTTCATTGCCTTCCGTGGGCTGAATCCATCGGATCTGGTAATCGGCATTTACGAATGCTATGGCGCGAAATCCGGGTAATATGTCGATGTAGGCTTGTGCGTTACTGCGCCAGCGTTGCTCCGAAACGTCTGCGGAGTGTTGCCACAGGTCTCCGAGGTGATTCAGCGCCGCGCTACGACGGGAAATACCGGTGCTCAATAGTGTTCTGAGTTCATCTCGCCGATAGGTGACCTGCTGAGCGAGCTGTCTTTCTTGTTCCTTGACCAGGGCGCCCCAAAGTGCAATGCCGGAGACCAATACGCCGACCCCGACGGCGGCACTTAACCACCGGGCTTCTGCCAACGGGCCCGATACGCTGAGGGACAAGCTGAATGTGCCGAGCGCGGCGAGGAGCAATCCGGTGGCCGTGTGGGTTGGTAGATAGAGCATCTCATCGGAAGCTATCGTGGAGCTGCCCGAAAGGATCCCTCCGATGATGGGCACGATGAGCGTCCCAATGACAATCGAGGAAGGAATACCGAGCCAGGAGGACGTGCCCGGAACGAATCGACGTAGCGCCCCGAGGAGCAAGGCAAACGAGAGGATGAGAAAGCAGTATGCGGATAGATGAGAGGGTGGGTCTCTCACAGCGTTAGCATAATCAGCGGGGCTTTCGACTTGTGGCAATATTGGCGCGTACCCCAGTATATCCAATGTAGAAAAGGTTAGAAGAAGGAGGAGCGGCGGTAGGCTATATCCTCTTTTCCCATAGAGGATCAGGAGGAGGCTGGCCCCTAACAGTAAAAAAGCCAGGGCCACCGTATAGGGCATGGGCGCGTATGGCGCATAAAACTGAATCAGTCGTTCCGGTTGGGCATGCCACCCGGTGACTACAGCAAGGCCGGCCAACGTGACTAGTAGTGCACACGTCCCTTCAATAGGCCGAAGGACGTAGTAGTCCAATTCTCTCGCTTGCTTCGGACGGGGTTCGCCCATAAGCGCTCCTCGATTCTAGAATCTAATCGCCTCCGGAGACTCAATACAGATAGGTTGTGTTGGAGACGCATGAGACAAACACCCGGCAGCAACGGAGGGGGCGCGCTATTCGCCCCCCGGTGGCCGCATGAAAGTTACATGTCGGGATGCCGGGAAATCTTGTCGAAAAGTTCGTGGGCGTGGGTGTAATTACGCTGACCGGTATGGGCCATTTTGAACGTCACTCTTACTCCAGAATCTCGGGGGGACACGCTTGCTCTTCTTTCCTTCGAACCCGACTCTACGTCGTCCTTCGTGCGGACAACTTTGTCGATGGCTTCATGGACGAGGCGGTAAAACCGTTCTCTGTCGTCAATTCGCGTCTTCACCATGAAGTGGGTGCTACCCATATGGGCCGTCACGGTTTCGTAAAAGCCGGCGTTCGCGATGGTGTTACGTATGGCCTTAGCAATTGAGGGTAGTCTAGACTCAAGATAAGGGTTCTTTTCCGCTGACTTGGTGCCTTCTTTTCCCCCCACCGATATATAGAAAAGTGCGAAGTGTTCGTTACGAAACAGGCAATGATCAATGACTCGACGCATATACGCCAACGAACGATGTCCTGTAGGCTCGCGCACTTGCTCCGTGTCTTGTGCGAGTTGCTCCATACGTTCGAGGCTCGACTGAAGTTCTTGCACCGTGTAGGGTTTCGTAAGGTAGCCATCTCCCCCTTCCACGAAGGCATGGGCGATGTCTCGCTCTTCGCCGACGACCGATTGAAACAAGATTGGAATTTGGTAGAGGGCGGGGTTTTTCCGAATGCTTCGGGCCACTTCATAACCGATTCCGTCACCCAGCATGACGTCAAGCAAAAGCAGTTGCGCTTTGAATCCGAGGGCCGCTTCGAGGGTGCCCTTTGCCCGGTCATGGTGATGTACGTCATAGCCTTGGGCGGCTATCTTCCCCTGAAGCATCTGTCCGATGTGGGGGTCATCATCTACAATCATTACCCGTTGAATAAGTGGCATTTCAGACCTGTCGACTTGCCCCTCCCAGAGCAACGATGACGTCTACCCACGCCCGATGAAATTAGATTGATGAATACGTATGACTATGTATCGATAGTGTTGCAATATGTTAATACTGAGCAAGGGTCTGTGTCAAGTATGTCAGACACTGTCGCAGCAGCACGGCAGCATCCGGTTTCGAGGGGAACAGAGCGGAGTTGTCGGTGGCCCTAATGTGCGAAGGGCGATACTCCGTAAGTCAATGACAAATAATGATTTGGGGTTGTTTCTGGTAGCTGTTCCGACTGGTATTCCGGTCAATCACTTCGCCGAAGAGCAATCAGCCGTTGATTGAGTGCCCATAAATTGTGCACTATGTGCCATCGGTAATCGACGTACAGATTCATGCGTTTTTACCCGACAGGATGCGGACTGCGTGCTAACTAGTGGTTTGATTCAAGCAGATGGGCCGTTATTACGACAGCGTGAATTAACCAATTTACTGG
>JAUIMA010000474.1 GCA_030432675.1 Candidatus Hydrogenedentota bacterium
ACGGCGCACTGCTGGTGCTCGACGAGGTGCAGACCGGGATGGGGCGCACCGGCACGTTTTTCGCCCATCAACACGATGGCATCACACCCGACGCCGTCACCCTCGCCAAGGGACTGGGCGGCGGTCTGCCCATCGGGGCGTGCCTGGCCATCGGGGCCGAGTTCCATGACCACGTTGGGGTTGGCCTCCGGAAAACGAGAGAGCTTTTCGATTTCCTTCACATAACGCTGCATCATGGTGTCGTGGTGTTCGCGAGTGTATTGGATGGAGCCCAGGGCGTAGACCGTGACGGCGGCCACAAAAGCGGCCATGACTCCGAGGGCGCAATAGAGCACGATGGCGACGGTGGGGAACCATACGTAGAGCAAGGTGGGTATGGCCACGAGAAAAAAGGCCGCGAGACCCACGCGGGGCGCGGCGCGAAAAAGCACCCGATGGTCACCATATTGGGCGTGATTCTGGACATAGTTCTGCACGAAAATGCTGAGGGGCAATTCACAGTAGGAATAGGTCGTTCGAAAGAGACCGTTTTCCGGCTCGGCGTGAAGCAGAAAACAAAAGCGGTGAAAGCCGACGTCCGTGAGCATCTGCCCCGCTACTTCCCTGGCGCGCCAGCCTTTGTATTCTTTAGCCCGTGGTGTGGCGGTGGCGAGGTGAGGATGGGCATGAAAGAGCAAGAGGAAGGCCTCCATCACCTGGCCTTCTTCTAATTGGATGTCAAGCTCGATACGCTGTAGCGGCATGGACTGCAATTTGGCAATGAGCAGCGGCCACTCCGCCACTTGAGCGGTATCTTCCGGGTCGTCATTGAGGGTGACCCCTTCGGCGCTGATGGTGAAGACATTGAAGAGGGCACCGGAGCCCTGGTGTCGCGGTGAAATCCGTTGCTCCAGGGCCACGGCAAGCGGGCGCAATTCTCTCAAGAGACCCCGATGCCGAAGGCTGAGTCGACGCATGACCCAAGCCCCCCGGGCAAAACGAAGGCCGTGCTTCAGCGCCGCGATAAGTTTCTGCATTCGGTGGGTCCTCGCTCCCGACGTGGTGGTGTCTATTGCACTACACCCAACAGTATACGGATGTATTCACCGGGAGTCGAAAGTGAGGTGACAGGCGCGGGTGAGGACAATTCTGCCGCAGCATTCCGCAGGAGCGGAACGGCAGGCATTACACCGGAGGTCCGGTGTAATGAGGCAGGTGGCGGTGCGAAGGGACTGTTTCTCCCTCGTGAACTGTGCAGTCGCGCTCATGACCTCCTCTTGGCCGAAACCTTGCGCAGGAGGCTAGCTTTCTTCCAGGTCATCACAGGATAGCGCCTGCTGTGACATGTGGCGCACATGCAGCATGTGTACCGTCGTTTCACGAATGGTAAATAGGATTCGATGGCGCTTGTAGAGTAAGTGCCGAACCTCGATTGGAGAAAAGGCGTGACTCTCAGGCGCGAGAGGACACCGTGCAGGCATTTCGGTGAGCGTCTTCAAAGAACGCTCAAGCCCATCGTACCAAAGTAAAGCGGCTTCTAAATCGTAATGCTCGGCGATGTAGCTCGCAGCATTCAACGCTTCGTCGCGTGCCTCTGCCCGAAAAACAACGTCGTAGCCCCCCATGCAGCCCCCTTATCCCTCCAATTCCAGTCGATTACGTACCTCGGCGAGAACGGTGTGCATCGGGACGCCTTCTTCTCCAACATCCAGAGAGGCCAGCCGTTCTCGGAGGATCCGCTCTGATTCGGCTGCATCAACTAGGGCCATCATGGCTTCGTATGCCTCCGCGTCTTGTACGACTACGCGGGCGCGACCATTGACCGTGAGAATCTCGGGCCGACCTGTCGCCTGAAGCCGTTCCAGGTGGGTTTTGTGGTCCCGAAGGAAACCGGTCAGGGGATGAATGTCCGTTACGTTGACCATAGGAGCCTCTCATGCTTTTATTTGATAATTATATGATATCTAGAGCGGCTCGGGGTGTCAACAGCATTGGCGGAGCAGTCCCCCTCCCTACCCCTTCGTGGCATCCACCAGAGACTTCACAAAGGCACCCACGTTGGGCGCGGTCTCGTCGCTGTCGCCGAGCTCGCCGATCATGCGAACAATCGCGCTGCCAACGACAACGCCCTGGGCCATGGAGGCCACTTTCTTCGCTTGCTCGGGGGTGGAAATGCCAAAGCCGACGGCGACGGGGGTGTCGGTGTGTTGCTGGATATTCGCCACGGCCTTATCCAGATCGGCGGCGAGGGCCGCCTGTTCACCCGTAACCCCTAGACGGGATACATAGTAGATAAAGCCCGTGGATTTTTCTGCGATGAGCTTGATGCGGGCATCGGTGCTGGTAGGCGACATGAGGAAGACCGTGCGGAGGTCATTGGTGTCGAGGGCGGCTTTGTAGCCGTCGGCCTCTTCGGGCGGCAGGTCGACACAAAGAACGCCGTCGGCCCCGGCTTCGGCGGCGTCCTTGGCGAAGGCTTCGAGGCCATAGGCCAGCACGGGATTGTAGTACGTGAAGATGAGGATGGCGACTTCCGACTTGGCCCGAATCTTTTTGATGAGCCCGATGACATCCTTCAGGGTGACATGGTGCTTGAGTGCCCGGAGGGCCGCTTCCTGGTTGACGGGGCCATCGCCGATGGGGTCGGAAAAGGGCACGCCGAATTCGATGATATCGGCTCCCGCTTCTTCCAGCGCGTAGACAATCTTCTCCGTCTGAGCGAGGGTGGGATCGCCGGCGGTGATGTACGGGATAAAGGCGGTTTTGCCTTCGGCCTTCAGGTCCTGGAATCGTTGATCGATGCGGTTCATACTGCTTATATCTCCTCGTCGGGCATGATGAGCCGCGCGGCCTGGGTCACGTCTTTGTCGCCGCGCCCGGACATATTTACAATTACGATGTCATCTTTTGCCATGGTGGGCACCACCTCGATGGCGTGGGCGATGGCATGGGAGCTTTCGAGGGCGGGAATGATGCCTTCGAGCTTACTGCAGGTCTGGAAGGCTGCGAGGGCGGCCTCATCACTGGCGTGGGTGTATTTCACCCGGCCGCTCTTGTGAAAGTACGCGTGCTCTGGACCAACGCTCGCGTAATCGAGTCCAGCGGAGACACTGTGGGTGGAGCCGATTTGGCCTGCGTCGTCTTGCAATACATAGCTGATCGCGCCGTGGAGCATGCCATAGTGCCCCCCATCAAAACGGGCGGCATGTTCGCCAGGCGTGATAGCCCGTCCCCCCGCTTCTACGCCGATCATGGCCACATCTTCATCGCCCACGAATTCATAAAACAGTCCGATTGCGTTGGAGCCGCCCCCCACGCAAGCAATGAGCGTGTTGGGCAGGCGACCTTCCGCGTCGAGAATCTGGCGACGGGCTTCTTTGCCGATGACACTCTGGAAATCACGGCATATCATCGGGAAGGGGTGCGGGCCATGGACGGTGCCGAGCACATAGTGGGAATCGCCCACCGTGGTCACCCAATCGCGCAGGGCATCATTGATAGCGTCTTTCAGGGTCTTGCTGCCCGATTTTACCGAGACCACTTCACTGCCCAGCAGGCGCATACGAAAGACATTGAGCTTCTGGCGCTCGATGTCTTCGGCCCCCATATACACTACACAATCAAGACCAAGGAGCGCGCAGGCCGTCGCCGTGGCAACACCATGTTGACCGGCTCCGGTCTCGGCAATGATGCGCTTCTTCCCCATGCGCTTTGCGAGGAGGCATTGGCCCAAGGCGTTATTAATCTTGTGGGCCCCCGTGTGGGCGAGATCTTCCCGCTTAAAATAGACCTTGGCTCCGCCGAGGTGCTCCGTCAGACGGGAGGCGAAGTAGAGCGGTGTCTCGCGGCCCACATAGTTCTTGCGAAGGGCATCCAATTCGGCGGTGAACGTCGGATCGGCCTGGGCTTCCTTGTAGGCAGTTTCCAGCTCATCCAGGGCGTACATGAGCGTTTCAGGGACAAATTTCCCCCCGAACTCGCCATAGCGCCCGTGCTCGTCAGGCCAGAGATGCTTTTGCGTGGTGGATGAAGGCGCGAATTTTGTCATGATCTTTCTTTCCCGGGGCAGATTCTACCCCGCTCGACGTGTCTACGGCATAGGGACGCACCATACCGACGGCTTCCGCCACATTCTCCGGCGTGAGTCCGCCGGCCAGTATGATGGGCTTTCCCGTTCCGACCGCCATTTTGGCGAACTCCCAGTCCCCCGCTTCGCCGGTCCCCCCCCGTTCGGTGGTGGAGTAGGCATCCAGCAGGAAGGCGCGGACATCGTAGCGTTCCATATCGCTGAGGCCAAAACCGGGCCCCGGCCGAAAGGCTTTGATGGTCACGTGGGCCGGTGGGCAGGCCTCGGGTGCTTCTTCGCCGTGCAGTTGTACGCAGTCAAAACAGGTGAGGTGGCCGGCCAAATCCATCATGGACTCATTGACCGTCACCGCAACGGTGGTTATAAAGGGTGGAAGCTGGGCAATGATAGCTTTGGCGGCTTCGGGAGCAATGTAGCGGTTTCGCTTCTTCGCTTCGGGGGCCAATACAAAACCCAAGGCATCGGCACCCGCCTCGCAGGCGGCAAGGGCATCTTCGAGATTGGTGATGCCGCAGATCTTAACTTTGGTCATGGCCAAGCAACTCCCGCATCTTTCCGCGGATGTCGTTGCTGGTCAACAAGGACTCGCCAACAAGAATCGCGTCTACGCCACCGTCTTCCAGCTTCTCCACCTGCTCGCGCGTGTAAATACCGCTTTCACTGACCAACACATTGCCGCCCGGTACCAGCTTCTTGAGTTCCAGGCTTCGGTTTACATCGACCTCCAGGGTATCGAGGTCGCGGTTATTAATACCGATGATATGCGCACCGGCTTTCAGGGCCCGCTCAATCTCTTCGGCGGTGTGGGTTTCCACCAACACTTCCATCTCGAGTTTCCGGGCCAACTGATAATAATCCTTCAGCTGCTCGTCCGAGAGGC
>JAUIMA010000475.1 GCA_030432675.1 Candidatus Hydrogenedentota bacterium
ACCGGCCAGGCGTTGGGCCCGTTTCTGCGGAGGGAACTGAAAGGGGAGATAGAGTGCCAGGGCCATGAGGGTAAAGAGGACGTATTGGGGATAGCCCGAAAGCAACTGGGAGGCAATCAGCAGGCAGAGTCCGAGCCATGCGCGACGGAAGGCCACCGCGTGGGAGGTTTGTAAGAGAATGTGGACGGTCAGGAGAATCCAGGGGAGGTGGCTGATGACCGTGATGGCCTGGATGTGGGTGTAGTGGTAGAGGGTAAAGCCGGAAAAGGTAAACAAGTTGGCGCCCCAAAGGGCGGCATAGCAGGGTAGACGATAGTGGCGCAAGAGGGCCACCATACCGGCATAAAGAAAAACATAGCTCGCCATGAATTCGACGTTGAAGGCGACCTGCAGGGGGAGGAAGCGGTAGAGGGTCCACTGGAATGGATGGAAGAATGCACCCTGCCCTTCGGCGTGGAGATAGTAGCCACAAAACTGCTGGGGCCACCAGAGGAAAGAGTAGCCATTTTCCAGGCAGTAGCGGTAAAAGCTCCGATAGGGGAACTGCTGAGAGCCCAAATCACTGCCCTGATAGATGTTCCCCCGCAGCTGGGGATAGGCCAAGAGCAGGAACAAGAGGAGTCCGCAGGCGCTGGCGACGAGGGTCAAGGGCGTCGACTCAACCGGGCGAGGCGTCGAAATTTCATCCGCAGATGGTGCTGGCATGGCGCGATTATAGGCGAGTGCCGCACGGGGCGCAACCGTTGGACGGGTTGACTGCCCTCCCAGAAGACGGATACCATAAACCTCCCTCCGGTGCTGCGAGAGAGCGCGGCCCCATCTATCCGGAGCCGATTATCTTTTTTTCCATAACGACAGGGTGAATCATATGGTAGACATGGCGCGTGTCTGGCCCATTCTATGTCAATTTGGCATAGGCGGGCTGCTTTGTGCGGTTGGTGTTTGGGCCGGGTTATCCAGTGGGTATCTCGACATGAAGTTGAAAGATGACCGGCGCCTCGTGGCCGTAATCGTCGGTGGCTTCGTGGGGCTGCTGGTCCTTTCCTGCGCCTTTACCTTCTGGTTGCCCTTTGTCGGTGGAGGGGATGCCTCATGATCGGCACACAACTTGACCTGATCGTCATGGTGAGCTACTTCGTGGTTGTGGTGGGCTTTGGTGTTTACTTTGGTAAATACAGCAGCACGACCAAAGACTTCTATTTTGGCGGCCAGCGTTTTGCCTGGTGGGTCATCGCCTTTTCGGCGACGGCAACGACGGTGGGCAGCTACAGCTTCGTAAAATACAGCGCGGCAGGCTACAACTATGGACTGAGCAGCACCCAGTCCTATCTGAACGACTGGTTTTGGGTGCCCGTTCTCCTGCTGATCTGGTTGCCCATCATCTACTTCCAGCGTATTCAGTCCGTTCCGGAGTACTTTGAGCGGCGGTTCAGCAAGACCACGCGCCTGGTGGCCACGGTTTTTATCCTGATCTATCTCATAGGCTATGTGGGCATCAACCTGCTGACCCTCGGGCAAGCGCTCCACACCATGTTGGGCTGGTCCGTCTTCGCGGGAGCCTCGCTCGCCTGTGTGGCGGTGACGTTCTATGTATTCGCCGGTGGCCAGACTTCGGTAATCATGACCGATCTGGTGCAGGGTATTACGCTGCTTATCGTGGGCGTGGGTATTTTCCTGGCGGGCGTGGCGCACTTCGGGGGCTTCGTCGACTGGTGGGCCCTCATGCCGGAAAGCCATCGCTACATTTTTTCAGAGTTTAACAAGCCCGACAAGTTCAGTTTCATCGGAGTTTATGGCCAGGATGGACTGGCAAACACCGGGGCCTTTGTCCTGATGAATCAGGGCATCATTATGCGCTTCCTTGCGCTACGCAGCGTAAAAGACGCGCGGAAAATGTCCATCTGCTGGATTCTGGTACTCGCCCCCCTGGCGGCGATTACGGTAAGTGGCGGCGGTTGGATTGCCAAGGCGCTGGTCGAAAATGGAGAGCTGGAAACGACGGCCAACGATTCCTTCATCCACGCCGCACACCTTCTCTGTAGCCCGGGCATCTTCGGCTTTGTGTTGGCGGCCTTGATGGCGGCGCTGATGAGCACGGCAGACACGCTGATTAACGCGTCGAGCGCGGTGTTCGTGAATGATGTGTACCGGCCCTACTTTAAGAAAGAGGCCAAGGACACGCACTATCTCAAGGTGGCCCGTATCTCCAGCCTGAGCGTGGCGGCTATCGGACTTCTGCTCGTACCGATTTTTGACGGTGAAACGGTCTATCAGGCCCATGCCAAATTTACCGCGGCCATTACACCGCCCATCGTCATGGCGATTTTGCTCGGCATCTTGTGGAAGCGCTTCAACACGCCCGCCGCCCTGGCGACCATGGTCGGCGGCGGTGCGCTGGTCTTCTTGTCGACCTTTTCGCCCTTCGATGCGCTTTTCCTCAAGCCCCTCGCCTTCGGTATGGGGGAAGGCAGCTACAAATTTATTCGTGCGGTCTTCGGACTCTTGGTGAGCGGTGGCCTCGGCATCATTGTTGCCTACGCGACCCGACCCCAGCCGCTGGAGTCCATTGCGGGACTCATCACGGGCACCCAACTTCAGGCCATGGAGTTTTTCAAGGGGGCCCCGCTCAATCGTCGTGAAGGCGAAGTGGTCTACGTGCCGGTGGAAACAGACGCTTCGCTTTCGGGCGACGAAACGGTGCTCGTGTCTTCGGCCCACATGGAAACGTTGGCGGCCGAAGCGGGTGACTTACTCTATGTTTGCGACCGTCGGTGGTGGTTTGGTGGCCTGCGGAGCTTTCACACCAAGGCGGTGGAAGGGGGCGAAGGAGCGACCCTGCGTCTTAGTGCTGAAGCCATGGCACGAGGCCATTTTCAAGACGGTGATGTGGTCTATATTGAGAAGCAGTTTTAGCTTGAGGCGGACCTTGCACGACCACCCAATAGCGTTGAATGGCCGCGTTGGGTGGTTGTTTTCGTGCCACGCGATGCCGAGTTACGCGAGATTTCGTGTGCATGGAGCCTCATGGACGTAAGGACATCGTAGGTGGATTAATTCGGGCGTCCACCTATTTCTGCGAACTTGGACAGCAGGGTCATTCGTCCGCGATGCGAACGATCAGCTTACCCTGATTGCTGCCATCGAAGAGGCGTAGAATGGCTTCGGGGGCGTTCTCGAGGCCATCGACGACATCTTCCCGAGACTTCAATTTCCCTTCCCCCATCCACTGGGCGAGCTGCATGCCGCCCTCCATGGCACGGTCCATATAGTTGGTGACGATAAAGCCTTCCATACGGGCCGAGCGGATCAGCAAATTGAGGTAGTTACTTGGTCCGGGCGGCATGTCGGTAGCGTTGTATTGGGTGATGGCTCCACAGAGAACGACCCGGCCTTTAAAGTTAATGCGGCCGAGGCAGGCGTTCAAGATTTCGCCGCCCACGTTGTCAAAGTAGACATCGATGCCATCGGGACAGGCCGCAGCGAGGGCTTTATCGATGTTCTCGGTCTTATAGTTGATGGCCACGTCATAGCCGAGCTCATCACGAATCCACGCACACTTTTCATCCGAGCCCGTAAGCCCGACCACCCGGCATCCCTTAATCTTGGCAATCTGCCCCACGATGGAGCCCACGGCACCGGCTGCCGTAGAGACAACCACCGTTTCCCCTTCCTGTGGTGTCCCCAGGTCCAGCAGCCCGAAATAGGCAGTCAGTCCGGTGATGCCCAATACGCCCAGGTGCTTGGTCAGGGGAACCGGCAAGCCCTCTGGAATTTTCATGAGCCGGTCCTCTTTTTTGACGAGGGCATAGTCCTGCCAGCCCCCAAGGGCGCGAACCAGGTCGCCGGGCGCAAAATCGGGGTCTTTGGAAGCCACGACTCTGGAGATCGTGGCGCCGCGCATGGGCGCGTCCAGCGCTACGGGCGGCATGTACGAGGGGCGATCGGTCATCCAGCCGCGCATGGCCGGATCGAGGGATAGATAGAGGTTGCGGACGAGCACCTCATTCTCTCCGGGTTGGGGTATGGGCCCCTCCCCATGCCGAAAATCCGACGTCTTAATGGCACCCTCGGGGCGGGCGGCGAGGAGAATCTGGCGATTGACAGTATCAGACATGATGATGGCTCCGGTTTGGTTGGTCGGCCAATACGTGCTTGGTTACACTGGACCCTATCATATAGACCGCATTCAGACCTTCCTGGTTCACTTAGTCTTCTTCGTGCGATGTGCCATCCCATTCGTTGCACACGGTGTTTTTTGCAAGGGGTACGTTGGCCACAAGGGAGGCCCGGGACAATACATGGCCCACAATGGGCGCAGTAATCCCCAGAAAGAGGGCCACCAGGAGCGCACGGACACGAATGGCGGGATCGTCAAAGTGGAGTGTCAGGGCCATGAGGCTGGAGATAACCCCAATGGCACCGGCCTTGGTGGCGGCGTGCATGCGCAGGAATACATCGGGGAATCGCACTAGTCCGATGGCAGCGATGAGGGTGAAAATGCCCGAAATCCACAACAACGCGGCGATTAGGTACTCGGTCATTGGCCGGCTCCTTTCTGAATGTACATGGCAAAGGCCACACTGCCTACGAAACCGACCAGGGCGGCCACGATGGCCACACTGAGAAAATAAGAGGCTCCGGTTATGATGGCGTCCACAACGATCATTCCAATCAGGCAGGTTGAGATGAAATCGAGAGCGACAACCCGGTCGGACAGGGTGGGGCCTTTTACAAGACGCCACAGCGCCAGCAGGAGGGCTGCCCCATAGAGAAAGAGGACGCCTTGGATCGTTATGGATTCGAGCATGGGAGTCCTTTCTTAGTCAAAAAGCCGCATGAGCCGGGCTTCCAAGCCCTCTTTGATGTCTCTTCGAACCGTCTCGGGGCTTTCCATGTCCAGCACGTGAACATAGAGGATGCGCCCATCGGGAGACAGATCGA
>JAUIMA010000476.1 GCA_030432675.1 Candidatus Hydrogenedentota bacterium
TGGACAGGTGTTACTGGGCTTCGGATTGCTTTTCCTCGGTATGAAAACCATGGGGGGCATTCTCAAACCACTACGCTACAGCCCCGAGTTTCAGGCCTGGTTTCAGCTCTTTGACTGCACGCCGGTCGACGGGGGTATGATCCCTGCCGGTAAAGCACTCATGTGCATCTTGATTGGTACAATTACGACAGTCGTGGTGCAGTCGAGTTCCGCCACGGTCGGTTTGGTTTTGGCCCTGGCCAGTCAGGGTCTCATTGGTTTTCACACGGCGGTACCCCTCATTCTCGGTGACAACATTGGTACCACCATCACGGCCAACCTGGCGGCCATCGGTACCAATCGGAATGCCCGTCGCACGGCGCTGGCCCATACGTTGTTCAACGTGTTTGGTGCGGCCTATATGTATATCCTGTTGTTCATTCCACTCTGGGGTGGCCAGCCGGTCTTTCTCGGGTTCATAGACTGGCTGACGCCGGGCGCGGTCTTCCACGGGGAAAGTGAAAATCTGTTGCGCCACGTGGCCAATGCCCACACAGTCTTCAACTTGTTCAACGTGTTGCTCTTCGTGGCCTTCACCGGCGTGATGGCCCGGGTCTGCATGTTCCTCATCCCGGTGCGTGAATCGGAGCGGGACTCGGTGCTGCAGTATCTGGAGCCCAAGCTGCTTACCGCACCCGCCATTGCCCTGCAACAGGCGGTAAAAGAAGTCCTGTTTATGGTGCACAAAGGCCAGAAATCCATGAACGAGTCGTGTGATCTGCTGTGCGAGAATAAGGAGGCCCTTATCGAGTCCATCCTTGCCCGGGAAGACGTGATCGATAAGTTGCAACACGAAATTACCGAATACCTGGTGGAGTTGTCCCGGACCAATCTGGACCCCGATGAGTCGGCCCTTATCCCTGCACTGGTCCATGCGGTGAATGACGCGGAGCGCTTGGGCGACCACGCCGAGGCGCAGGTGGAGCTACATCGCCTGTTAAATGAAAACAGCCTGAAGTTTTCGGACGAAGATCGGGCTGGTATCCGGGAGTTCCAGGAAAACCTCAACGCCGAGTTTGAAACGATTTACCAGATGCTGGAACAGGGCGACGCAAAGAGCGTGGAAGAGGCCGTGCGTATTCACGAGCGCCTGAAGTCGCTGATGAAACGCCTCACGGATGATCATGTGAAACGTCTGGACGCCGGTGGCGGTGAAGTGCAGACGGGTGTGATTTATCTGGATGCCTTGGCCCACCTGGAGCGCGTAGGGGACCACTTGGTCAATATCGCCGAACGCTCCAGCCGGATCCTGCTGGTTACGGATTTGGGGTCCTGACCGATTCGATCCCTCGACGATAGGGCTTTATTCCCGATATCCTGTCACGTATGATAAGAAGCGCGCCTTTGGGCGCGCTTTTTTTATGTCCACGGAGGAGCGAGTACGTGTCCAAAAAGAAGAAAGTCTTTATTGCCTTGGCGGCGGTGCCGGTGATTCTCGCCGTACTCTTTGTGTTGATCATTGGCCCCTGGCCCACCTATAGCAACAGCGACTATTCCGAGCAAGGATATTATCAGGAGGCCCTGGCCGCCATTGCGGATACCGCCGCGCAAAATACCTTATCTTCAGCACCTGGGCCCCTGCAGGCGGGTTGGTCTAAACGTCCTATCACACCTCCCGTTGGAACCCCCATGGGCGGCTATTCGGCCCGGCCGGGTGGAAAAGAATCGCAAGGGGTGCGGGATGACCTCTATGTCCGAGCCCTGGCGCTGAGCGACGGGGTGGACGAGGTCGTCCTCGTGGGCTCCGACATGCTCATCATTCCCCCCAACCTGTCTGAAGCGGTTCGGAACCGTGTGGCCGCTACGACGGGACTGTCTGCCCATCAGATATTGTTCAATGCGAGCCATACCCACTGTGGTCCCGGTGCCTTTATGCCGGGCCTGGCCTCACGTCTTTCGGGGGGCGAGTTCGACCCGGGCCTGGTGGAGTTTCTGGCGACCCAGTTTAGCGATGCCATCGTGGAAGCGTCGCAGCAGCTGGAGCCCGCGGCGTTGGCCTCGGGAAGCGTGGACGCCGGAGCCTATATCCGCAATCGAATGCGCGACGGCGGCACGGTCGATCCCGAGTTGAGTTTTCTCGTGGTCCGGCAGGAAGATGGTGACACGGTCTATCTAAGTAGTTTTTCCGCCCACCCCACGATCTTCGGGGGTAATATGATGGAGTTCAGCGCCGAGTATCCCGGGGAACTTATGCGCCACATCGAGGGCGCGACCCGCCATGACGCCCAATATCTCGGCGGTGCGGTTGGCTCTATGGGGCCCAAGACGCCGGAGGCAGACGATTCCGCAGGGCGCGTGGTCGCCATGGGGCAGGCCCTGGCGGAGCTTATCCTCGCGAATGACGATGATCTGGCCTTTGAAGCGCACCTGGATATTGCGTCCGTGGGTGTGCCCGTGGGGATGCCGCCCTTTCAGGTCCGCCCGTTGGAAGATAACACCGACTGGCGCCTGTCTCCGGTTGCCGCGCGGCTCATTGGTCTCAAGCGGGAAGGGTGGATTCATAGTGTTCGGGTGGGTGATCTGTTTTTCGTGGGGATGCCTTTCGATTTCAGTGGCGAGACCAGCGTGGTTTGGAAGTCCTGGGCGGCGGAGCAAGGCCTCGACCTGTGGACCCTGAGTTTTTGCTCCACCTACTGTGGGTATTTCTCGCCCGATGAGTACTATCTGGAGACTCCGCTCAATTACGAGACGGGGGCCATGAGCTGGTTCGGCCCCAACGTGGAGGCCTACTTTACCGCGCTCTTCCACGAAACGGTGACCCAATTGCGTGTGAATGAAGGGACAAATTGATTTGAGTGAAGTAGAACAACGGGTGCTCCTTGCCCCGGCGGTAAAAAAATCCGCTACCCGACTATGTGGTGGTGGATTCCTGCTGATAGTCGTGGCACTGATGGGCTTGTTTGTGCTGGACGCCGTGGAGCGACGCTGGCTGGCTCAGACGCCCTGGCACGGGGCTATTCGCACGGTGGACTACGCCATGGAAGACCCCGAAGCCATGACCGTTTGGAGTTGGGAGCTGACGCCGCAGCAGAGCGTGGGGGACAGTGAACTGGCCCAGATCGTGCAACGGGACCTCCTGCGCATGATCGACTTGGAGGAAAAGGCCCCGGAGCAGTTGCGCGAAGAGTCGCCGGTGGTGGCCTTGTCTTCCACCGATATGCTGGATGAGTCCCTTTTGCCCCGTGCCCGATTGGTCATGTTTTCCGGGGAGGCCGCCGTGTTTGAGCCGGTCTTGGATTCGGGTCGCCTTCCCGTGCCCGGACAGCCGGAAGTGCTGGCGGGTCCGCTGGTGTCGGAGCGTCCGCTGGAACTCGATGGCGTGACGTACACCGTAGTCGGCCGCCTCCATCCCTATGTATCAGGTTTCGTGAAGACCTTTGTCATGCCAGAAGATGAGGCGCTCCGCACCGCATTGAGTGCATCCCATAAAATGGATACGGGGAGTGTTCACCTGACCGGCGTGGAGCGTGTTGCAGAACTGATCCCGGTTGCTGAGGGGGATGCAGAGCGTGTCTTGCCGGTCGTCTATGGCGGTCAACCCATGACCCGCCCCGATATCGCCTGGGGGGTGTGGACCGCGCTGTTGGTCGTGGCTAGCGGCGCAACCTGCTGTTTCATGGGGCTTTTTCGCTATTTGACGCTCTGGAATCTCGGGTTCCTCAATGTGGTCTTCCAGGAAATCGAGTTGCGTCGCCGCCTGCTCTGGAGCCTCTACGTCACCCTGTTCGGCGCCTTCTTCTGGGCCATGGCCGTGGGGATGCAGGATATTGAGATGAACTATCTCTTTACCGAATTTGCCTCTCACGAATTTACCGAAGGCGGATTGCAGTATGTGGGCGATGCCTACAAGTCCGGCAATATTCCGCGGGCTGCCCAGGCCACCTTCCAAAACAACTTTGTGATGCAGACCGTCATGCTCGGGGCCCTGCCCTCGCTGGTACTGCTCGGAGTGGGGGTGCTCAAGACCCTCGCGAGTTTCGTGGTTGTGGGCTTCGCCATGGCACCCGTCTGGTCGGGCACGGCGTCGGGCATGACCTATCACGCCATTACCCTGGCGCTGGAGCTGCCGCCCTACGTGCTTGCCGCTTTTGGCATGATCGTCTGGGCCATCGCCGCTGCCCGCTTCGTCTGGTCCCCGGTGCAGGTCTGGTATCTCGGGGATAAGGCGTCGGAGGTTCCGGTTATCGAGGAGGCCGCGCGTCAGTTGCCCCGCGCCCTATTGACCCTGGTCGGTACGGTGGCGATTGCGGCCCTATTTCTCTATATTGCGGCCTGGTACGAGGCTACCACATTGATTCTATTTCGTTGACGTAAAGTAAAGCTGCCATTTGAGCCCCGTTTTATCACGGTGAACGTAGCTTTTTTGCAGCGGGTGAGCTTGTTTCTGCCGGTTGCTGAATTGTAGAGTGAAGAGTCCATTCCCATGTTGAGGGAGTACGGTGTCCATGAAGTAGGGCGGTTTTATTCATTTCCGTTCGGATGCGGTATCCCACACAATCCAACCTATGCAGGAGAACACACATCATGAAGATCAAATTCACCGCTAGCCTCGCCCTGTTGGCCTTGGCCCTGGTGCCCGCGCAACTCGCATCGGCACACTGCCAGGTACCGTGCGGTATCTATGGTGACGAAACGCGTTTCACCATGATGGATGAACACATCACGACGATCGAAAAGTCGATAAACCAGATCAACGAGCTTTCGGCCGCAGGTGACAAGAACTACAACCAACTCGTCCGTTGGGTGAACAACAAAGAAACCCACGCCGACGAGTTGACGGATATTGTGACGTACTACTTCCTCGCCCAGCGCATCAAGGCTGACGCGGACCAGTACGAAGAAAAGCTGAAGGCCCTGCACGGCATCATGGTTTCCGCCATGAAGGCAAAGCAGACCACCG
>JAUIMA010000477.1 GCA_030432675.1 Candidatus Hydrogenedentota bacterium
CTTTGCAGCGGCCCTGGCCGACGAGAGGATTCGGTGGCGGGTTGTGGATGTGGACGTCTCAGAACACGGCCATTTTGTGAAGGATTTCGGGCTCTATACGAAGTCCGTGGTGCTGGCCCGGTATGCCGATGGCGCGGTGGTGGAATACGAAAACCTGAGTCGTATCTGGGAGTTGGTTTACGACAAAGCGGCCTATATGGACTATGTGCGGGAGCAAGTGGACGTCGCCCTTGGGGCCCAGCCGTGACCGAGTTACTTGTGGCCATGGGTGGGGCCTTCTGGTTGGGCTTTCTAACCTCCATCAGTCCGTGTTTGCTGGCGACCAACGTGACGGCCATTACGTTTATCTCCCGACGGCTGAGTTCACCCCGCCTGGTGGCCGCCTCGGGTGCGTGCTACATGGTGGGCCAGGCCATCGGCTTTGTACTACTTGCCCTGTTGGTGACCACAAGTCTGGCGTCCATCCCGGTCGTATCCCAGGTCCTGCAAAAGTATCTTTTTCGACTCCTGGGGCCCATTCTGCTGGTCGTGGGACTCGTGCTTTTTGAGTGGCTTACGTTGCCCGTGGGGCGGGGGCGCTTGAAAGGTTGGGCCCAGCGTTTTGGCCGGTCCGGTGCGCTGTGGGCCACCATGTTACTCGGGCTCCTCTTCGCCATGTCCTTTTGTCCCACCACTGCAGCGCTTTTCTTTGGGGGGCTGATTCCCTTATCCCTCAAGGCGGAATCTCACGTGCTCTTGCCCCTGCTCTATGCCATTGGGGTATCCGTGCCGGTCGTGTTTATTGTGCTGTTGATTCAGACGTCGGCCCGGTTGGTGGGCCGTTTTGTGACCCGTATCTCCCTTCTCGAGTGGTGGATGCGGCGTGCAACCGGGGCCCTGTTCTTAGGCGTGGGCCTGTACTTTACCCTGGTCTATACCCTCGGTCTCTTCGGGGCGGGCCAAACACTGTAGTGGAGTAGCGATGCGAATCGGACTGGTTTTCAGTATGTGGTGCGTGGCCTGGATAGCGGGCGCAGGAGAAGCGGTCCGACATGAGGCGGTCGCGGTGACGGCTTCCAGCACGGCTGGTCCCAAATATGCGGCGGAGAAAGCGGTGGACGGTAATGCCGAATCCCGGTGGGCGAGCCGGGCGCAGCCCGCGTTGCCCCAATGGGTCGAGCTTCGCTATGCCGAACCAGTTATGATAGATACGTTCTATTTGAAGCTGGCGGACGACAATCTTTACGGCGATTGGGCCAACCTGGAGCTGAGCTTCTCGGAGGGTCCATCGGCGTACCACCCAGTCGGGGCTGGGGCATCAGAAGTGGTACTGCGCATTCCTGCGCGAAAAACTTCCTTCCTTCGCATTGGGGTTACCGAGGTGCACACCGTTCGGACCTACGTGGGGCTTTTTGAAGCCTATGGGGCCCATGACCCGAAGCGTGCATTGGCAATTCGTACAGACGCGGCCAAGCCGATCGCCCAGAAAGACCTGGTGATTCGCGGCCGAGAGGTGCACCCTTGTGTGAACCGAACCCCGGCGGAGGTGGCCCGTGCGCGAAAACGTGTGGAAACCTTGCCCTGGGCGAAGGCGCAACGGGACGCTATCGTGGCGGACGCGGAGAAATGGATGAGGGAGAGTGACGCCTATTGGCTGTCCTTTCTTCCGGAGCCGGGCGCCTGTTATGCCTACGGCTTTACGGCCTGTCCTATTTGCGACGGGAGAACGGGTACCTGGCATGGCGCACGGTGTAGCTGGGACAAGCCCGGCCAGGTGGCCTGTGTTAACGGCCACACCCTGCCGGATGCGGAGCACCCGGATGAGGGGGAGGGCTACCAGGCACCAGACGGACGTATTCACTATTTCCAGGGGCAGTTTAACGCCTGGGTGACGGAGCAATGGACCCAGTATGCCCTGCCTGCCCTGACCGATGCCTGGTTATTGACGGAAGACGAGCGTTATGCCGATCGGGCGGCCTTGCTGCTCGACGCATTGGCCTCCATTTATAAGGAGTCCACCTCGGGGTCCTGGGACTATCCCAGCAATCCGCCTTCTGGCCGATTCGCCCGACCCTGGTATCAGGTAGCCCGGACCCTGGTGAAATATGTGGATTACTACGACGGGCTCTACCACGCGCCTGCGATGGATGAGCCGTCGCTACGTCCGGGTTTCACGCGCCGAGAGAATATCGAGCAGAATATGCTGATGGATGGGGCGTATTACTGTTATGACCACGCCTTTGCGGGAACCTTGCACAATGGGCATGCGGACTACTTGCGGGGTGCCCTTGCGGTGGGTTGCCTGTTGGATGTGCCGGAGTTTATCCGTGTTGCGGTGGAAGGTCCCTTTTCCATCCACACCATGTTGGCCAACAACATCGACCGGGATGGCCGGTACTATGAATCTTCGCTGGGCTATGGTATTCACGCCCGTGAGCTCTACCTGACCTTTGCCGACCCGTTGTATAACCTGCGAAACGCCGAATATCCGAAAGGGGTGAACCTCTACGATGATCCCCGTTTTCGTGCGGCGATCCTGCTTCCCGATACCCTCGTTTCGCTGGCGGGTCGTCGGCCCAACTTCGGGGATTCTGCGCCCGACATTCGCTATATCGCGCCCGGGCCGCCCGCCATGAATCCTTCCGACCGTGACTTTTTGGCGCGACTTTACGCCCGCACCACGGATGAAATGCAACGGGACGATTACGGTCGTCTGTTGCGATGGGGCACCGCGTCTGAAGCGGGGGCTGGCGGCGATGATGCCTGGGCGCTCTGGCATGGTGCGCCCTTGGAAGAGGGAGGAGACGCTTCTCTACCCCAGGCGATTGGCCAGCGCCTTGAGGGATCGTGGGTGGCGGGGATGAAGGGGATGGCCTTGCTGCGACTGGGAACGCAGGCGGCCTTACTCCGCTATGGACCCAGCCTGAACCACGGCGATCCCGATGACTTGGGGCTGACCTACTATGCCGAGGGCTATCAGTTGACCTACGATCTGGGTTATGGCCTGGGGAGTACCCACGCCCATGTGGGTTGGGCCTCCAGCACGGTATCTCACAGCATTGCCACGGTGAATGAGACCAATCAATTGGTGGGCGATGGCTCTGGTGGCTCGTTGCATTGGTTTGCCGATCTGCCCCATGTGCAGGCGGTGGAGGCGGAGTCGGCCAACAGCTATTCGTCGGAAGGGGTGACGGAATACCGGCGTGCCCTGGCCTTGGTGGATGGGGGCTATCTGGTGGATGTCTTTCACGTCACCGGTGGGTCGCAACATGACTTTGGCTTCGCGGGAATGGGCACCGACCTGGAACCCTTCGGCATCGCGGCGTGGCAGGCCCGTGAGGGCAGCCTGGCAGAGGGCTTCGAATGGGGCACTCTCGTGGGGGCCGACGGAGATATTAAGGGTTACCCCAACAAGCCCTATTGGAATCCACCGCCGGGGAATGGCTATGGCTTTTTTAAGAACCTGCAGGTGGGCGCACCATCGGCCCATTGGGGGGGCGTGTGGACCGTTCCCGGGGAACCCGGAGCCCAGCTGAAGATGCATGTGTTGGGTGACGCCGATGAGGCCCTTATCGCCCATGCGCCGGGGCTCTATCCCAGCAAACCCGATGCGAGCTATGTCATGGCACGCCGCAGCGGTACGGCGCCCTTGCATAGTACCTTCATTTCGGTTTATGAACCCTTCGATAAATCCCCGATACTTGCAGATGTCCGTCGATTGGGCGATGCCGCCCTGGCCGTGACCCGGGCGGAGGGCCGGTGTGATGTGCTGCTCTTCGGAAGTCAGAGCGTGGCGACTCCCTTCGGGTCGATTCTTTTCCAAGGAGACTTCGCCTATCTCTCCGGTTCTGAGGGGCAGGTTCAGTATTGGGAAGCCTCGGGCGCAATGCAACTGGACATCGACGGCCAGCGTCTGGTCACGGAGTCGGGTGTCTTCGTTGCGGAAGTCGTGGAAGTCGATAGGGTCGGGCACCGTCTTCGTCTGAGTGCGCCGTTACCCGCGATGCTGCTTCCCGGGCAGATTGTGACCGTGGAGAATCCTGCCTACAGTCGGTCGAGTGCCTACCCTATCAAGGAGGGCACCGGCCATTGGCTCACCCTGGATACCGGTTCACTAAGCCTGGGGGTGGGCCGTGTCTGGGCCCACCAGGGTGCAGAACGGCTCGTCAGTGACATCCCCCACGAATACGCGCGGCATGTGCGACGGGGCCCTTCTCGGTTTTTCGATGGAAAAATAATTCGGGGCGAAAGGGGGGGAGAGACCCGGGTACGTCAAGTGGTTCCGGGATCGCCTATGGTACTCACCGTGGATGACAGCACGGTTTTCGAGGTGGACGAGCGATTTGAGTACCTGGATATCGCACCCGGCGACCAGATTCGCATCGGATTGCCCACACAGGGGACGGGCCCGGTGGACTAGTGGTCTGAATCAACGTTAGGGGTGTTTATTTTGCCAGAAAAGTTTATTCAACCCGCCGAACCATTCCCCTCCAAGGAGGGGAGTATATTCCAGAATTGGGTCAATTATTCTCAGCAAACGAATCGCTCATCGGCATGATTGAAACCACGAGTTTGAAAGTTGACTACTTCGCAGCGATGTCGTAGGCGAACAGGAGTTCACCCCGCCGGATGTAGAGCCGCCCGTCGGCAATGGTGGGGTGGGTCCAATGTTTGGCGGTGCCCTCGGTAATCTTAAATTCTCCGGTTCGCTCGAAGCCCGTGGGCGTGGCCTTGATAAGGCTCACAATGCCGCGCTGGGGCCCTTCGTAGTTATAGAGCATGCCATCGGCAAAGACCAGTGCGCCTTCGGAGACATCGTGGCTCCGCCAGGCGATTTCCCCGGTCTTGAAGTTGAGGCAGAGCATTTCCCGTCCCGAGCGGTGGGCGGTTCCGTAGACGTAGCCATCGTGTATCACGACCCCACCATGAAAGGTGTCCATTTCCGTATCCGTC
>JAUIMA010000478.1 GCA_030432675.1 Candidatus Hydrogenedentota bacterium
CATGCAGTTGGCCTGATCGGCCAGGCGCTGGGCTGTCCGGTGCCGGGTGCCTGTTTCATCGCTGTGCAATTTGGCGTTGGGCTTCAGGAAGCGGTTTGCCGCATGGATGCGCGTACCATCTTCGTTCAGAATGATGGCCCCATCCATCTTGGACAGTTCATACAGGATTTGTGGCGTTACCACTTCATCCAACATGACGCCGCCTTCCGAAAGGGTGAGCAGTCGCTTGGGGTTGCCAAAGCACAGGAGGGCCCCCGTGCCACTTTGTATAATTGCGGAGATGGCATTTCGGATGATGGTGCCCGGTGCCATCATGAGCAAGGCCTCCCGGAAGGCTTCTTCACCGGTCATTTTCTTTTTTCTGGCCACGTCTGTTACGCCTCCATTGCCATTTCGAGTGAGGCTTCCAGCTCACTCGCCGGGAGTAAGGTCACTCCCGATGCGGTTATATTCCTAGCACATCCACGGGGCAAAATACACCGATCAAAGCCAAATTTGGCCGCTTCTGCCAGGCGCTGTTGCGCCATATCCACAGCGCGGACTTCACCGGCCAGCCCCACCTCGCCAAAGGCCACCAGTTTTTCCGGTAAGGGCACGTTTCGAAAACTTGATACCAAGGCGAGGGCGACGGCCAAATCGGTGGCAGGTTCGTCAAGCTTGACGCCACCGGCTACATTGACGAAAACATCCCGATCCGAAAAATGCAATCCCGCCCGTTTTTCAAGGACCGCCAGGATAAGACTGATGCGATTGGGATTGACGCCCGTCACCGTTCGCCGCGGAGAGCCGGCGTGGCTATCCCCCACGAGGGCCTGAACCTCAACCAGGAGCGGCCGGGTGCCTTCCACGCTGGGAATGACGATAGAGCCGCTCACGCCTTCGGGCCGTTCATTGAGAAAAAGGGCACTGGGGTTGGGGACTGGGTGTAGTCCCGTGTCCCGCATTTCGAACACGCCGATTTCGTTGGTCGAACCAAAGCGGTTCTTTACCCCACGGAGTATGCGCAGGGACTGCCGGCCTTCCCCTTCGAAATAGAGCACCGTGTCGACCAGATGCTCCAACAGTCGGGGGCCTGCGATGGTGCCGTCTTTGGTGACGTGGCCCACCAGCATGATAGGGACATTTTGTCCTTTGGCGAGCCGCAGGAACTCATTGGCGCATTCGCGCACCTGGCTGATACTGCCGGGCACGCCGCTGAGTTGACTGCTGTAGACCGACTGAATCGAGTCTACCACGACAAAGTCGTATTTTCCTGTCTGAATTTCTTTGCTGATATTGCCCACCGAAGTTTCCGTGTAAATGAAAAGGCGGTCGTGAACGGCCTTCAGGCGATCGGCTCGGAGGCGCGCCTGACTGAAGGACTCTTCTCCCGAGACATAGAGCACGGAACCCGTCTGGGCCGCCAGATACTGGGAAAGCTGCAACATGAGCGTTGACTTACCGATGCCCGGGTCGCCCCCTACCAGCGTGAGGGACCCCGGCACGATTCCACCGCCCAAAACACGATCGCACTCGGACAGGCCGGAGGGAATTCGGGTCGGAGGTGGTTGGGTGCCATCGGTAACGGGAATAGGCTTGCTCGCTGCCACGATACTGGGGCGCTTGTGGGTCCCTTCCTCGACGATCGGCTCTTCCGCCAGGGTATTCCATTCGGCACATTCGGGACATTTCCCCATCCATTTCGCCGCGATGTTGCCGCAGGATTGGCAGACAAACTGGGTGCGGGGTTTACTCATGGGGCCTCTCCCACTGTCGTCTTGTCATCGGTCACGGGAGCGGTCACGGCGAGGATTCCCACATACTCGAGTCCAATGGGCGTGCGTTCCCGTTCCGGTGCGTAGAGCCCGGAAAGGGAGCCATCGAGATAGAGGGCGTTGGGGCAGCCGAGTTTTTCTCTGAAGTAGGAGGCAAAGGTATGGAGGTTTACCGGCAAATCGGAAATGACGATCGCCACCCGTTTGGTGCTGGCCACACCGATACCATTCCGAAAATGAATGCTCGTGGAATCCTCGTTGAACTTGGGGTGCAGGGCATCGTCTATTACCAGCAAGGGGCCGGACTGTACCGCGAGTTCGGGGGTGGGCGCCGCCGCCGCATACGCTTCGGTGGTGCGGATATGTGCCCCACTCTCGTCGATGTAGAAGACGCCGTTGGGTTTGAGAGCGAAGTTCCCTTTGCCACCCGTGTGGGGATTTAGTGACCGGAGCTCTTTGCCGTTGGCCACGTGAAGTCCCAATGGGGTGCGATCTTCGGCGTAAATTCCCGAGTTGGTGGCGACGACCAGGGTTTTGCCTTGGGAGCCCAACCACTCCTCCAGCCGGGCGAAATTTTGAAAGGGCTTGCCGTCGGAGTCTTTCCAGAAGAGTTCCAGGGACGCTGATTCCAACTCGATCCAGGCCACGGTAAAGGGGACATTTCGATACGTCTCGGATTGGAACGTCACACCCGGTGAAGCGGCGGGCGCCGCGCTAACGAAAATACACCACAACAGGACTCCAATCAGGCAGGAGCCGCAAAGGCGTTGTCGTGTTTCAGCCAGTGGCATAAGGGGTATTTCCAAGACGATCCGTTGTGTGAAAAAGGGCGGTAAGTCCTTTGCCGCCTATGTGATAAGGATAACACAACGGCCATGGATGGAGCAACGAAAACCGCATTTTTCACCCCGATATGCATGAAGCAGGTGCATTAGAGGGCCGGGGATTGATAGAATTTCCCGGTCTGCCGTGACCCACAGGAGTCTCGGGCCCGTAACGACAGGCTGCCCCGGGCTCTGTGCCCTGGTCGCGAGACCACGTAAACACCCTTTGACCACCGCACTGCCCCAGCCCATTGGTCTGGAGAGCACCCGCTGAACAGGACAGATCTTTCATGGAATCACTTCGCTTTTTGACTGCCGACGAAACCCGCCACATTGCCACCCAGAATGGCTCTCCGGTGTATGTGTACGATGAAGCGACCCTGCGGCAACGTGCGGCAGAAGTCATGGCCTTTCCAAACGCCTTCGGTCTGACCGCGCGCTACGCCATGAAGGCACTCCCCACCGCAGCAGTCGTGCAGGTCCTCACCGATGCAGGTCTCCATATTGATGCCAGCAGTGGATTTGAGGCCGAGCGTGCTCTTCGTGCCGGGGTAGCACCAGAGAAAATCCAGGTGACGGCCCAGGAGCTTCCTCTCAATCTCAAGGAGCTGGTAAGTCAGGGCGTGCTTTTCAACGCTTGCTCCATGAATCAATTGCAGGCCTACGGTGAACAGTTTTCCGGCAGCGAAGTCTCGGTGCGCATTAACCCGGGGCTGGGTTCGGGGCACAGTAACCGCACCAACGTGGGCGGCCCCTCCTCCAGTTTTGGTATCTGGCATGGTCATCTGGACGAAGTGAAGGCCATTGCTTCCGAACACAAGCTGACCATCAGTGGCATGCACACCCACATTGGTTCCGGCTCGGACCCCGATACATGGGCCCGTTGCGCCGGTTTGTCCCTGGCGATTGTCGAACGGCTGCCGGACGTGACACGACTGAGTCTGGGCGGCGGATTCAAGGTAGGCCGTATGGCCGACGAGATTTCCGCTGACATGGAAAAGATCGGCGCACGGGTGAAGGCCGATTTCGAAGCCTTCGCCAGGCAGCATGGCCGGGAACTTCATTTAGAAGTCGAGCCGGGCACGTTCCTCGTGGCGAACGCGGGCGCACTGGTGACAACCATCAAAGACATCGTGGACACGGGTGATGAAGGCTACACCTTCCTGAAAATTGACGGTGGTATGACGGAGATTGTACGTCCGAGCATGTATGGCGCCCAGCACCCCATGGTGGTGGTCCCCCAGGCCGACGAAGAGCGAGGACACGGCACCTATCTCGTCACCGGACACTGCTGTGAAAGTGGCGACATCCTTACGCCCGAGCCCGGCAATCCGGAAGGTCTCGCCCCCCGTGAGCTCTGCGAAGCCCACGTGGGTGACTATCTGGTGATCGATGGCGCCGGTGCCTACTGCGCGAGCATGGCGTCGAAAAACTACAACGCCTTTCCCGAATGTGCCGAGTTGTTGCGTCAAGTGGATGGCACGGTACGGGTGATTCGCAAGCGCCAGACCCTGGAGCAGATTCTGCAAAACGAAATCGTGTGACGGTCGTCGTGTACGCCGTGACGGTCCGCGTCTGACCTGTTCAGGCGCGACCCTTGAAGCGCCCCACGTCGTTGCCCTAGACTCCATAGGTCGGTCCGCACCTTCTTGAGTCACTTTTGGAGTTACTTCATGTGGTTACGCACTACGTGCAACTTGGCCTTTAATGCGTCCGTCCCCACCCCGTTTCTTTTCATGCTACGTCCCCGCAGCGGTCGCCAGCAATGGCTTGCTCGGGAATCGTATGTATTGGAGCCGAGTGTGGATGCCTTCGAGTTCACCGATTCCTTCGGCAATCTCTGTCAGCGACTCGTCATGCCGCCGGGGCCTTTCTCGATCCATACCAGCGCCGACGTTGAGGTGGCGGACGAGGCCGCCACGGCCCCCGGTGCGCCGTTCATTGAAGTGCAGGAGCTGCCAGATGTGGTCCTGCCCTTTCTGCTGCCCAGCCGCTATTGCGAGTGTGACCGCTTTTCCCAGATGGCACCATCCATCACCGGCGGTGCGACACTGGGCTATGACCAGTGTGCCGCTATTGTCCAATACATCCGCGATACTATTACCTACCAGCCCGGAAGCGGTCAGGAAATTATCAGCGCCTGCGAAGTGAATGAACGCTCCCACGCGGTTTGCAGAGACATGGCCCATCTGGGTATTGCGCTCTGCCGCGCCTTGTCCATTCCCGCGCGCATGACGGTGGGCTATCTTGAGACGCTGGAGCCCATGGACCTCCATGCCTGGTTTGAGGCGTACGTGGGCGGGCGATGGTATACCTTCGACCCCACGCAGCCCGACCTGCGCGGCGGCCGG
>JAUIMA010000479.1 GCA_030432675.1 Candidatus Hydrogenedentota bacterium
CTCTTCACCTTCGCCTTCGCCTTCGCCTTCGCCTTCGCCTTCGCCTTCACCTTCACCTTCACCTTCACCTTCACCTTCACCTCCGATCACGATCGGAGCCGTGGAGGAAAAGGACATCTCCCGGCTGCTGATGTGGTTGAGCGCAAGCGTCGATTGTACGGGGCCATCGAACAGCGAGACTTCCCGGCTGGAGACGGTGACGATTTCGTCCGCGAGGAGCAATTGTCCGACGAAGAGCGAAATCTCCCGACTGTTGACCTGTTGGGTGGTCTGGGTGCTCAACAGGGGGCCCGCGTAGACGGAAACTTCCCGGCTACTGACGGAATCAACGGACGCCACGGTGAGAGACGCGCCAGTATAGACGGAGATCTCCCGGCTGGAGGCGTGCTCTCCCTGGGCATAGAGGTGGGGACTGTAGAGCAGGCCCACCAGCAGGCCGAAGGTGACGCGTATCATGGTGCGAAACAGAGTTTTCATCAGAGACCCAACGTGTTGCTACGGTAAGTTAGAGACTGCACAAACTGCCGTACAACTAGGGGAGCTGGGCGCTCGCCTGCAACGCCGAGAAACCACCGGATACATCGATGTCGACGGTCCAGGTGGAAGTCGTTCCGGTCTCACTGACAAAGGTCGCTGTAACAATCTCGTCGGTCGTGTTGCCAGCCCGGACGATACGCAGGGTAACCGTGGAGGTGTTTGCAATGTTCTCGCCCTCGATTATTACGGTGGCGGTGCCCTCGTCGGCCAATTCCACATCCGTGCTGGTCAGGTTAAAGCGGGCGCGGGGGTCCGTATCCACCAACTCACCGGCGACGGATGCGACCCGCACCGACGGGGTGGAGGTGTCCCGTGCGATACGTAAGGGATCCATGGCCGTCGAAAAGGCATTCAGGGGTTCGCTGGTACCTGCGAAGCTATAGACTTCGGCTTCCACCGAAATGCGGCCGTCCCCACCGGTTTGCACACCGTCACTACCCTGACCGCCACGGGCGCTGAGCAGGCCGTTGCCGCCGAAGTTGCTTGCAATGATCCGAATCGCGCCACCACTGCCGCTGCCGCCATCGCCTCCGCCAAATCCATTGCCGCCCGTACCGCCCCGGGCAAGAATGCTGCCGTTCACGGTACAGGTGCCGGGAGTTGCGATGAGGAGGGCGCCACCGCCTGCACCACCGCCCTTGTTTTCGGAAGTGCCTGCGCCACCCGATCCACCGATAAGCGGAAAGGCGCCCGTATTGCCATAGAGCACACCTGAAAAGGTGCCGCCGCCCATGGTGGCATACGAACCTGCACCGCCCGCACCTTCAGGATTGACACTGCCGCCACCGGGACCGTGGCCACCGGATTCGGGGCCGGTCGCTCCTTTTGCCTTGCCACCACGGAAGCCACCAGGACCGCCCGTGGCGAAGGATTCCAGCGTATTGATTCCCGCGCCGTCTTCACCGTCCAGATGGACAATACCGGTAATGGTTACATCACCCTGGGAAAGCCAGACCACGGGTGCCCCCGAGGGGTGGTTGATAAAGGTGATGTCGCGGTTGTTGGCAACGGTAATAGAAGAGTACTTGAAGAATACCGCCCACTGATCCGGGTCATAGACGCCGTTCCCGCTTCCGGGGTCACTCCAGGTGCCCGTTGCGGCCAGCGAAAGGTCGATGGTGATGTCCGTGCCGGGATTCAGCTCTCCGTCACTTCCGTCCGAAGGAACGGTGATCGCCCCGTGGGCAACACCGGCTAGACCGATTAACAGTGTGGAAAAGGTGGTAATGACAGCGATCTTCATTCCGGTACTCCTGATAGCTCTGGGAAAGGACATGGCGTGTCGTTGTCGGGACATACCCGTCCAAAGATGGTTGTTGAGGGGATAAATAGATTTGGTGTGCGGGTGAGACCAATCACCACACATCGACGGCACATCACTCACTCCATCCGTCGGGAGGAGCTGCCCAAGCGCTCTCCTCACTCACGAGTCTGAATTGTACCGACACTTTGGGTGTCTGTCAATTTGGAACAACATGGGTGGGAAGGGGCTACAAAAAGGAAGGGGGCGGTGGACCTTGGGAATCCACCGCCCTCATGTGCGGGAGTGTTTGGAACACAGTTCCGTGTTCTAGGCGCAAGAGGGTCACGGTAGCGGTTTATGTCAGGGGTCTTGGGCTGCGGTATTCCCTGACGACGCTGAGTACTGTTGTGTCAACAGTCTCTTGTTCCAAACACCGAGGTCATCCTAGCACAACATATAGGGGTTGTCAACCCTTTTTGTGCACAAATCTGTTTTTTATATCCACAACCCTTGGGCGCGGGATCAATATGTAGTCGCCGAGACTACTAAATGTTGTGTTTTATGTACAAAAGAGACGATCTTCTTGTGGTTCAACGACCCTCTATATATGGTATTACACCCAGGACGCTTGTGGTGGGGGAATCGTCTATCGCTCCATACGGGATTGCCAAGGTGGCTGTGCAAAGTAAAAATTTTGCAAAACTGTCGGGCTGCTGCCCAACAGGCCACTGCCGTCTCAATGGGGCCGAATTCAAGGCGCGCCGGTTGCCCATCTCTTGACATACTCGATTTTTCCGCCCTATACTCGTTTTGAGCTGTGGTGATGCAGTGTGGAGGTGGTAGGGAGCGGCCCCGTGCCCTCCTCCCATAGCGGGGACTGCGGGGTCGAAGCAGGGAGAGCAAAGCATGAAGGTTCTAGCGTTGCGCGCCGTCGATGCGACGGAATCCCGCGTTCCGCTTACCCCGGACTCTGTACGAAAGCTGGTGACCCTTGGCCTTACCGTGCAGGTGCCATCGGGGCTCGGAGAGTGCTGCGGTTGGTGTGACGAAAATTTCACGGAAGCGGGTGCGGCTATTTCGACCGATGACGCCATCGGTGACGCAGATGTAGTGCTGGGGATTGCCCCGCCCAATCCCGACACCTTCCAGGCCATGAAAGCCGGGGCCCTCTACGTGGGCTTCCTTGACCCCGTCATGAACCCGGCGCGGGTAAAGGCGATTATGGAGGCGGGGTTGAGCGCGGTCGCCATGGAATTCATTCCCCGTTCCACCTTCGCCCAGAAAATGGATGCCCTGAGTAGCCAAGCCAGCCTGGCGGGGTATGCGGCGGTCCTCCTGGCCGCCAACGCCCTTCCGCAGATTCTTCCCATGATGATGACGCCGGCCGGTACCTTGAAACCTGCGCGGGTGCTGGTGATCGGTGTGGGCGTGGCGGGACTACAGGCCATCGCGACGGCGAAGCGGCTGGGCGCACGGGTGGATGCTTTCGACACCCGCCCGGAAGTGGCCGAACAAGTACGGTCGCTGGGGGCAAAATTTGTGGAGGTTGATCTGGGGGAGACGGGCGCGACCCGGGAGGGTTATGCCAAGGCCCTCAGTGACGAACAGAAAGCGGCGCAGCAGGCGGCCATGGCTGCGCTGGTGGCCCAGTCGGATGTGGTGATTACCACCGCGCAGGTCTTCGGGCGTCGCGCGCCTCAAATTGTGACGGACGCGATGATAGCCACCATGCGCCCTGGCAGTGTGGTGGTTGATGGGGCCGTGGACAGCGGGGGCAATGTGGAGGGCATTGTTGTGGGCGAAACGGTTCAACGCCACGGGGTGACGGTCATTGGCGTGCCCCATCTTGCCCGTCGCGTGCCAGTACATGCGAGCGAGATGTATGCGGCCAATCTGGTAAATCTATTGAGCCATATCTGGGCCCCGGAAACGGAGGCCCTTTCGTTAGATACCGACGATGTAACGATGGAGGCCTGCCTCATCATTCAGGAGGGCACCCTCCGAAACGAATTGATTCGTGCCGGGCAGGAGGCTTCCCCATGATACTGCTATTGTTTACCTTTGTGCTGGCGATCTTTCTCGGCGTTGAACTCATAAACAAAGTGCCCTCTCAATTGCATACCCCCCTCATGTCGGGAGCCAACGCCATTTCGGGAATCACCATCGTCGGTGCCCTGCTGGCTGCCGGGCAACTGGACAATGACACACTAGCCACAGCACTCGGTTTTTTTGCTGTAGTTTTTGCCAGCATCAATGTCGTCGGTGGTTACTGGGTTACCCATCGCATGCTTTCCATGTTTAAGTCCAAGGGGCGGGATAAATGAGCACCGCTATCGAGTTGAGCTACATCGTGGCCGCAGTCCTGTTCATACTGGGGCTGAAAATGCTGGGGAACGCTTCTACGGCCGTGCGGGGCAATACCATCTCGGCCAGTGGCATGTTGCTGGCCATCATTGTGACCCTGCTGGACCGTGACATCGTGTCTTTCCATTGGATCATTGTCGGCATGGCCCTGGGGGGCACCATCGGGGCTGTGGCTGCCGTGCGGGTACCGATGACGTCCATGCCCGAGTTTGTGGCCCTCTTTAATGGAACCGGTGGACTCGCCAGTCTGCTCGTCGGGTGGTCCGCTTTCTATGGGGCCGCCGGGCACTATCTGGAGGGCGGACAGGCCGACGTAATCGTTCCCGTACTCGCGACCTTCTTTTCGGTTTTGATCGGCGGCATCACCTTTTCCGGCAGTCTGGTAGCCTATGCCAAGCTGGCGGAGAAGATAGATGGCAAGCCGGTGCTATTCGCTGGACAGCAGTGGGTCAATGGATTCGTCCTGATGGCAGTCCTGGTTTCGGGCGTTGTCTTTGTGCTCAATCCCGATGCACTGGCCGCCCAAGTAGCCTTTTACGTCACCATGGGATTCGCTTTTCTCTTCGGCGTCCTCGCGACCATTCCGATTGGCGGGGCCGACATGCCGGTGGTCATTTCCCTACTCAATAGTTATTCGGGCCTCGCGGCCTGTGCTGCGGGCTTCGTAATCGGAAACACCGTTCTTATCGTTTCCGGCTCTCTGGTCGGTGCCAGTGGCATTATTCTGACCAACATCATGTGTAAGGCCATGAATCGGAGTCTTTCCCATGTGTTGTTCA
>JAUIMA010000480.1 GCA_030432675.1 Candidatus Hydrogenedentota bacterium
GGTGAAGGTGAAGGTGAAGGTGAAGGTGAAGGTGAAGGTGAAGGCGAAGGCGAAGGTGAAGGTGAGACTCCCCCGATAACAGAGGTTGCGGAGAGCCTGCTCGCCGGATTTGGTAGTGCCGATGTAGACGCCGATGGCGTACTATCCCTGGCCGAAGCCCAGGCCGTGTTTGGTGGACTGACATCCGCCCAATTTAATGAACTCGATACCAACAACGACGGTGGACTGAGCCGGGCAGAGTTGTCCCAGACGGTTGACGGCGGCACGGGCTGCGTATTCAGCAAAGGAAACAACCTGTCTCAGCAGTTTCACCGCGTGCTCGGTGACTTGATGTTGTTAGGACTGGCCACCTTGGTCTTGTTGGGGTGGCGCAGCCCCGAGCCCTGACGTTAGCCTTGCGGCACGCGTCTGGCCACATCTTGAATAGCCGCAACCAATGCTTCGGGCACTTCTTCTTGGAGGAAGTGCCCGGCTTGGGTTTCCGTAACCGGCGCATCGGGAAACAGGGCCTGGACCCGTTTCAATGAACGACCAAGAATGGGGTCCCGAAGCCCCCACACCAGTGATACGGGCCCCGAAAAGGTCTTGGCCCACGCTTCACACTGGGCCAGACCCGCGATGGAAGGATGGTCCTCCCCGATAGGTACCATCCGGGCCAGGGCCAGTGGTGCCGCGCGGTTTCCCCAGCTGGAGAGGGGATAACGATAGGCACGCATTTCATCGGGCCCCAGACTCGCCGGGTCGCCCTGAACTTTCGGGAGCATGGGCATCGGAAAATTAAATCCGCGAAAGGCGACGGTGCTCACAAAGGGTCGATTCGCGAAGCGGTGAAATTTGGTGGCTTTGATGCGGCGGTCCGGAGGTTGAATCGCGGTATTTGCGAACACGGCGCCAACGACGCGATCCGGGCACCGTGCGGCCATACCGGCCACTTGCGGCCCCCCCCAGTCCTGACCGACCACAATCATGCCTTTCAGGTCGAGGAGTCCAACCAGTGTCACCAGATTCTCGACGTGGAAGGCCATGGAGTGGGCTTCAACGCGACGGGGCTTCTCACTGAGCCCCAGCCCGATCATATCGGGAGCCACGACCCGGAAACCTGCTTCAACCAGCGGCGGAATCACCTTGCGCCATAGATAGGACCAGGTGGGATTTCCGTGCATCAGCAAGACACAGGGCCCTTCCCCCTCATCTACGAGGTTCATTCGCCTTCCGTCCAAGTCTATCTCGCGGCGGGCGAACGGGTAGGCCTGGGCAAGCCATGCGGGCAAATCGGTAGAACTACACGGATATTCTTTCATGACGTCTATCCTTCTGGATTCTACGCATTGTCAAACGATATAGTGCACTTCAACCCACAGGGGCATCGAAGCAACCATAGCAGACCCGCATGAGCGGGTCCGAATTGTGAGAAAACTTCGCTGTTATCCCTCGGGCTTTGGGTATCTCGTCAAATTGCTACGCCCATGTCCCCGTACGGGCTGTCCCGCACGTTTACTTGGGGAATGGAAAAGGCTTCACCAACTTTCCGAACACCGAATCGAGCCAACGGGGAACCGCGACCATAATGCATCTGCTACGTTATCTGGCGCTTATCGTAATTCTGGCCAGCCAGCACTCCGTCTGGGGGCAATCCACCCTCCGTCCGCCCGACTTTCACACCTTAGCCGAGGGGTCCCTGCGTCATGTCGTGGCGTGGAACAACCCTGCGGCATCCGGACCCCTTCGCGTATTGGCCATCGCGCCCCACGCCACGCTTGGCGACGTAGCACAACTCCGTGCGCACGTGGAAATGGATTTGGAAACGGTGGCCCTCTGGAATCGAGAATTCCTGGGATTCGACCCCCGGTTTCCCCAACCCGAAGTGCCGGAGGCCAGCCGAGAGGCGGTCTTGAATCACCTCGAACGGGAACTCCGCCGAAAGAAGCTCGACCTCATTCTCCTGGTCCAATGCGATCCCTCCATCCTGCCAGAATCTATCCAAACCCAACTCATTGAACGGGTCAACGGTGGTGCGGGGCTCTTACTTAGCAATTACGGGATGGAACCCGACTCGTTGCTGGCTCGCTGGCTCGAAGCAGCACCCCGTCCCGAGATCCCCCCCACGCTCCTCCAGGGCGTCGGAAGCCTGGGCATCGATCGCGCCTTTGAGGCGGCCATGCTCACGACCTATACCCCCGGCGAAGGCCGGGTCGCCCATCTGGTGTTTCATCACGCTCCCACGACCCACCATGGCCTTCTTCCGCTGCCGGTCAGCCCCTACGCGATGCGCCCCGAGCTTGCCGACAACGGTTTTTCACTGCTTGCGAAAACCGCCCAGTGGCTCACCCGGCAGACCCCACCCCTGCAGATTCTGGAGGTCCTGGACGTCTCCCCAAAGGGCCCCGATGACGAAGAAATCCCGCCCGGCTACCCGCCGGAATTCATCGAAGCCATTCGCAAGAACGCCTTTACCCAGCCGCTCCGACCCTATGCCGTCCACCTCAACCAACCGGCCGAGGAAAGCCTGGAAGTCTGGTATCGCCTTCGCCCCCGCGGTATTTCCGCACCGGACTACCTGCGCACCTCCGATATCCAATTGCGCAAGGGCGCACAATTCTATCCCCTTGATGTGGTCGCCGCACCAGGCAATTATTTTCTGGACGTCTGGCTTAAGAACCGGAAGGGCATCGTGGCCTGGCATTCGGAACACATCCACATTCCCGGCTGGCCCACACTCAGCAACGTGCAGGTCAGCCGTGATCAGCAAACTGCTGTGTGGATTCAACCCAACGACCGCATCACGGTACACGCCGATGTGGACCAGAGTGTACTTTCCACCAAACGGGTTAGGGGCACGGTTTACGCCCGGGTGGTCGACAGTTTTGGACGTCAGGTAGCCAGCAACACCACCACCGTTGGCGGAGAAGGCGGCACCATTTCCTTACCCCTCGTCGTCGCCGACCTCTTGGCACCGATGGTCACCGTCGAGGTATTTTCCATTCCCGACGAGATTGCGGACGAAAGCAGTTTTATCGAACAGGCCGCTCGAGAAATCTTCTATCTTCCGGTCCGCCTCCCGCTCGCACCGTTGGATTCCACCGTCATCGTGACAACAACACATCGGCCCGACCACGCGGCCTACGAGCATCTCCGCATTCTCCGGGATAACATTGGTGTCGACGTGCTTCACGCTCCTCTGACCACCGACATGCTTCTGGCTGCCGGGCGTCTCGGACTGAATCGATTGAGTCAACTATTGCCTGTAGAGTCATCAGCCCCCAACACCGATGTGGTCCGCACGCCCTGTTTGTCCAGCCCGGCACACCAGCAAAACCGTCAACGACAGATTGAGGCGGCGGTCCTGCAGGCTTATGCCGGTGGACCGGCCATCTATTCTCTCGGTTCCGACAACGCCTTGACCCATACGGAAGCGGAAGTCTGTCAGAGCCCGACGTGCCTGGCCCGTTTTCATCAGCACCTCAAGCAACGCTACGGCACCTTGGATGCACTGAGTGCCGCCTGGGGTCAATCTCTGCTGTCCTGGGAAGACGCCCTCCCGCCATCACTGGAACGGGCGCTGGAAACCGGCAATCCATTGCCGTGGCTCGACTTTCGACTCAGTATGAACCAGGTCTTCGCGGAAGATCTTCGGGAAAGCCGTAACCAGGCCCATCGCCTCGATCCCCAGGCACAAATCGGCTTCCAGCCCGGTCCGCAAGTGGCCCTCCCTCAAGCAGGCTATCAATGGGATCTGCTCTGCGCCAACCTGGATTACGTCGCGGTTCCTCTCGAATCCAATGCGATAAGGCGGTTACAGAGTTTTCACGGTGCCCGCCCCGGGAGTGGCGTCGTTATCGACAGCAACTATTTCAGCGGCCCGGAAGTCTCGGCCACGTGGCTGGCCTGGCACACGGCCCTCGAAAGGCTGCCCACCCTTTGGCTGGACCAGCCTTTCGACGACACGGCGATGCGCCTGATGGGCCCCACGGGCATCATGAACCCCTCGCTGACCGCCTTTTCCGATACGCGCAGGGCCCTCGACCAGGGATTGGCCGCCCTGCTCCTCAGGGCGACTCCCTATAGCAACGGTATCGCCATACTCGACACCCCGGAAGACGCCCTGATTTCCACCCTTCCCGGAACGAAGAATGACGTGGACGCCTATACGGAAACCTGGTTTTCCGACACCTTGAACGCCTACGGCTATGCGCCACGCATCCATTCGCTGCACCCGGCCCTCGGCCAATCCCTGGAGGAAGTAAACACCCTGATTCTGGCCAACACCCATACCATGAATGGGCACGAGGTTGAGGCGACCATGGCGTTCCATAAGCGCGGTGGCCTCATAATTGCCAGCCGCTTGCCCATGACCCGGGGGCAAAGCGGAGAAGAGCCCCCACGCTATGCGTTACCCTTTCTTCACCCCGTCGACTCAGCGCCTCATGAGCGCATGCTATGGAGCAATCGCCCCGTCTGGAGCAATAAGATTCCCCAAGGCGCGACACCCGGTGAACAACTTCAATCCCTGGTCACCGAAGCCGGCAACCGACCTATGCCTCCAATACGTCTGGCTGATAACCAGCGCGCCTCCCTCGCCCAGTATTACTACGCCTTCGGCGACGCCCTTATTCAGGCCTATCTCCCCCGTCCCGACGTAACCCGAACGCTGAAGCGAGCGGGATTTTCCGTGCCGGATGAAAGCTACACCTATGACCTCCGGGCTGCGGAACCCCTGGCGACCCGTTCACGCGTCCAGTGGAGCCCTGCGCCCGGAGAAGCGGCCATCTACGTTACCCTGCCCTACCGCGTCAAGAATATCGAAATTGAGGGTACAGCGGCCGCGCCGCCCGGGGATCGCTACCCCGTCACCATCCGACTGGATACGGGAGATACAACGCCCACGACCCATCTGATAAGTCTG
>JAUIMA010000481.1 GCA_030432675.1 Candidatus Hydrogenedentota bacterium
GGGGAAAAAAGGGCGCCAGTCGCTCGCTGTTTAGTTCGTCGCCCTGGACCCGCAAATCGAAATTCTCCAACGAGGAGTAACGGGCAAAGACCTGAAATCCGCTGCTCTCCGTATCGTCCAGATGTCCATCGAGGTTGGCGATGATGTGGGGGGAGTCGGCAAGTCGGTTGAGGTCGAAGTTTATGGCGTCGACCTCAAAGGAGGAATCACCGACGATGCGTTCTATCTCAATAGAGCAATTTCGGCCGACGGCGCGGAATGGAATCTGGGAGGTCAGGGCCGAGCGTTCGGTGACGTCTCCGGTAAACCAGAAGTGCCCCTGGGGGCGAAAGAGACGGATGTGGGCATCGTCCAACTGAATGCGACTGATGGAGACACGCCGCTGTAAGAGTTCGGCGAGACTGACCAGGAGCAACGCGTCGGGCACATGGATGTCGATGGTGGGGCCGTTTTCGGTTTCCACCATCATGTGGAGTTGTTCCATGCGCAGGCCACGAAGGCCATCGACGCGGACGCTGTTGGCCTCCAGAAAAATTCCGGTTCGTTGTGCAATTTCGGCCTGGACCGTGGTGCGGAGGGCTTCGAGTTGATACTTGGTGAAGAGCACACCCCCGGCCACGACCGCCGTCAGGATAAGAAGGGCCAGTAGCCACAGACGGGTCATGCGGCTCTGGCCCAACGGAACAGATGATACATTTCTATGTGCGGTATTACTCGCCTGCACGCGCTTCCTGAATGCCCTCTTCTTCTAAGGGTTCTTCTTTTGCGGGCACAAAGCCCTCGGCCCAGGGAAGTTCCTTGAGCTTAATGATCTGATTGCGGACATCCTCAGCCACTTCGGGATTATCCTTAAGAAACTGTCGGGTCGCTTCCCGGCCCTGGCCGAGATTCTCGCCATTCATGGAGAACCATGCACCGCTTTTTCGGATAATCTTTTCTTCAACGGCCAAGTCGAGGATGTTGCCCTCTTTCGAGATTCCTTCATTAAAGAGGATATCAAATTCAGCCAGGCGGAAGGGGGCTCCAAGTTTGTTCTTGACCACTTTGACCTTCACGCGGTTGCCCACATTGGCCTCGCGCTCCTTAATGGCGGCGATGCGGCGGATGTCGAGGCGCATGCTGGAGTAGAATTTGAGGGCCCGCCCACCCGTGGTGGTTTCGGGGCTGCCAAACATGACCCCAATTTTTTCGCGGATCTGATTAATGAAGATCACCAGGGTGTTGGAGCGGCTGATAATGGCGGTCAATTTGCGGAGCGCCTGCGACATGAGGCGTGCCTGCAGCCCCATGTGGCTGTCGCCCATATCACCTTCTACTTCCGCTTTGGGGACCAGGGCGGCCACCGAGTCGATGACGATAACGTTCACGGCGTTGCTGCGCACCAGGCTTTCGCAGATTTCCAGAGCCTGCTCTGCGGTGTCGGGCTGGGAAACCAGTAGATTGTCGATATCCACGCCGATTTTCGTGGCAAACTGGGGGTCCAGAGCGTGCTCCGCGTCGATAAAGCAGGCAATGCCACCATTACGTTGCGAGTTGGCGACCACGTGTAGGGCCAGGGTCGTTTTACCGGAAGATTCCGGGCCGAAGACCTCGACCACCCGGCCCACAGGAAGGCCGCCTACGCCGGTGGCAATATCAAGGGCCAGGCTGCCTGTCGAAATGGCACTGACTCGTTGGGCCATACTGTCATCGCCCAAGCGCACGAGGGTGCCGCGTCCGAATTGTTTTTCCAGTTGAGACAGAGCGATGTCCAGCGCTTTGCCCTTGTCATCATTGCTTGTTGTCGATTTGGCAGCCATGGCATGCTCCTTGGTTAGTTACTGAACAAAAATTCACCACGCCCCTATAATGCCAAAACACTGAATGGATGTCAAGTAAAAATTGGGTGGCTGTTTTCGGGGTTATTTGTTCCTGTAACAGGGCCTAGTGTACGCCAGCGAGAGGGCCAATGTACATGGGGAAATGATGAATTAGCTCCGTCGCCAGGTCTTCAATGCAGGACGGCGGACCGAGCGGGAGGGGCGGATAGGATTGGTCTCGAATGTTTATAATATTGAATCAGCAGGAGGGATGGTGGCGGGTGATATGGCACAGGTGGGATTCGGGATTCACGGCCGGAACGTGCTAGGATAGGCGCGAGTTCTGATGCGGCAACCCTTCTACGGGAGACCAGTGATGACCCCTTGGTTATTGTTGTTGATAAGTGTTACGGCGGGAACGCCTTACGGCTCAGATGCCACGGCGGTAGATCCCTACCTCAAGGAGTTGCGCGCCCGCGAACCGGCCTATGTTGGGCGGGTGGCGCAGGTTGCGCGTGATGGACTGGGGACGCCCTATCACGATGGCCCGCTCGGTGAGGGGCCGGGCGCTCCGTATGACGCGGATCCGTTGGTCGATTTGACCCGGGTGGATTGTGTGACCTACGTGGAGCAATGTCTTGCGCTGGCCGCCGGTTTGAACTACACGGATAGTGTCGCTAAACTGCAAGAGATCCGTTACGCAGGGGGCGTGGTGGATTTCGAGACGCGGAATCACTTTATGGTTGCGGACTGGGCGGTAAAGAATGCCTGGTGCGTAGACGTGACGAGTACATTGGGGGAGCCCGTAGAGACGGTCAGTCGTCGTATCAGCAAGCGGGATTTCTTTAAGCGGGTGAAAGCGCCGACGCTTGGGGCGTCCGTTTCCGATCGGGACGTAACGATTCAGGTGATACCGTCCCACCGCGCCAAAGAGGCCGTCGCACGGATTACGAAACCGTCGGTAATTGTGTTTGTAGGTAACATAGACTGGCTTTTCGCCCTCCATTGCGGAATTTTTCTGCCGGAAGAAGGCGGGGCGGGGCGCCTCTATCACGCGAGTTCAAAATCAGAGGCGGTGGTGGCGGTTGATCTGGCGGACTACGTTGCGGCGCAGTCCAAGCGGTACCTCGGATTTACCGTATACGAGATAACGACACCACCATTCGCCGAATCCGAATAGGAAAGGTGCGCCGCAGTTCTGAAGCGGCTGAGAAACGCAATTTGGGGCGTGACACCCGGTGTGGCGCCAAGGAAGGAAGTTTGCTATGAAAACGACAAGCACACCAGGCGTTGATCGCAGCCATCCCCTGGCGGTGGTCGTGGTGGGGGCCTCGGGTGATCTGGCGCTAAAAAAGATTTTTCCCGCGCTCTTTGCTCTCTACTGCCAGGATTTGCTTCCGACCCAGTTTCACATCGTGGGCTTTGCCCGCAGTGAAATGACCAACGATGCCTTTCGTGCACGGGTGGAAGAGAAACTGACATGCCGCTATGTTCCGGGGCAGCAGTGTGACGAGTTGATGAAGAATTTCCTCTCACGGTGCACCTACGTGTCGGGTAACTACGATAGCTCCGATTCCTATCGTCAACTCCACAAAGAGTTGGAGCACATTAAGACCGACGCACCGGAGAATCGGGTCTTCTATATGGCCATTCCCCCTTTCCTCTTTCTGGATGTGGCCCACGCCCTTCACGATGCCGAGCTGGTTTCGGACGAGAAAGAGCAGGGGTGGAGTCGCGTAGTTATTGAAAAACCCTTCGGCAGCGACCGGGCGACTTCGGATGAATTGACCGAGAGTATGCGGCAGGTCTTCAGCGAAAACCAGACCTACCGCATCGATCACTATCTGGGCAAAGAAGTAATTCAGAACCTGCTGGTGCTTCGTTTTGCCAACCTGATTTTCGACCCCATCTGGAATCGAAATCACATCAAGAATGTGCGGATATCCTGGACCGAGAACCTGAGTCTTCAGGGACGGGCGGGCTATTTTGATGAATATGGAATTATCCGGGATGTGATGCAGAACCACCTGCTGCAGATGGTGGCCCTTGTTGCCATGGAGCAGCCTGTTGCGCTGAATTCCACCTATGTGCGCGATGAAAAGGTAAAAGCGCTACGTGCTGTCAAGCCCATTCCTCTGGGCGATGTCGTGGTGGCCCAATACGGCCCCGGTGCCGTGAATGGTAAGCAACATTTTGGGTATCTCCAGGAAAAAGGAACCCCGGAGGGGTCCATCACGCCCACCTATGCGGCTGCCGCGTTGAAGATCAACAATCGGCGATGGGATGGGGTGCCGTTCCTGATTCGCGCGGGCAAGGGTATGAGCGATTCCAAGACCGAGATTCGCATTCGCTTTCAGTCCATGCCCGGCAATATTTTTGCCCAGGCCGCGAAAGGGCTTCCAGAAAACGAGTTGGTGATTCAGGTGCAGCCTGATGCCGGACTGACCATGCGTATTGTGAATCGGGTGCCCGGCTTGGGGATACGGCTCGATGAGACCAAGCTGGATTTGCGGTACTCTTCGGCCTTTGAAGGGGCCATACCAGATGCCTATGAATCGCTGATTCTGGATGTTATTCAAGGGGATAAGAGTCTGTTTATTCGGGCGGATGAGTTGGAGGCGGCGTGGGATATTTTTACCCCCGTGTTGCACGAGCTTGAAGCCAAGAATGTGGAGCCGGAAAGTTACGAGTTTGGAAGTGGTGGGCCCGAGGCGGCCGACGCGTTGGCCGCTCGTTTTGGAGCCAAGTGGTAGTTCGGGCTAAGCGCCCCTGCGTAGTTATTACAATTGCGGTGCCCGTTTGGTTACTGCAACGAGAGAAGTGAGAGTTTCGATGTCCATTGAAGAGCGTTATTTTGATTCCAAGGCGTCCCTGTTGTATGCGGTCGAGTCCCTGATTCGCGAGACGTTGACGCAGTCATCCTCGGCAAACTATGCCCTGATGGTTTCGGGGGGCAACACGCCCTTGCCCGTCTATGCCAAGATTGCGGCCGATCCGATGGTGGCCACCCAGGAGGCTTACCTGGCCTTTACCGATGACCGCTATGTGCCCGTCGATTCACCAGAGAGCAATTATGGCAATGCGAAGGCCATGATCGAA
>JAUIMA010000482.1 GCA_030432675.1 Candidatus Hydrogenedentota bacterium
GGTAGTCTCGGTAGAAATGTTTGAGCATGTGCGAAATCATACCGCGTTGCTGGAACGCATCCATGACTGGCTGAAACCGGAAGGCAAGCTCTTTATTCATGTATTTTGCCATCGGAGCCACACCTACGACTACGAAGACCGGGGTGATAACGATTGGATGACGCGCCACTTTTTCTCCGGTGGTATGATGCCTTCTCACCACTATTTCGACACGCTGCCTGTCCCTTTCTCCGAAACCCGGTCTTGGGTCGTCAACGGCACCCACTACGCCCGCACCTGTCGTGATTGGCTTGCCCGACTGGATGAGCACCACGAAATACTCTTGCCCTTGCTACGGGATGGCAAGAACCCCTGTTCCCCCGAGATACAACTTCAACGATGGCGTATGTTCTTTATGGCCTGCGAAGAACTCTTCGCCTACAACCAAGGCACGGAATGGCATGTGGGCCACTATCTCCTTTCGCCCTTATCCAAGCATGCCAAACGCGAAGAAAACCTCGTGGAAGTGACGTCATCATGACCGCCCTTAGCCTCAGCCTGCTGCTTTTGGGCACGATGGAGAATGCTGACATGAACCAGGAAATGACCCGTTCCGAACGCATCCGCTATACCTTCACCGAAGTGCGTGTGGATACGTTACATCTCTTGGATGACCTCTATGCCGAAGAAATGGTCTTTGAAGATCCCCTCGGGAAAGTGGAGGGTTTGGCGGCGTTCAAGGTATACATGGAAGCCATGTACCAATACGTAGAAGAGATTCACTGGGAGTATACCGACGAAATCATTGACGGTGACGTCCACGCACTGTATTGGACCATGACCCTACGCACCGATGGCCTGAACAAGGGCCGCCCCTTCTCCGTGGACGGCACCTCCCGTATCGTTTTCGGGGAGGATGACAAAGTCATTGCACACCGGGATTACTTTGACATGGGGGCCTACATTTACGAACGTGCGCCTGTAGTGCGTTGGTTTGTGAAATTCGTCAAACGTCGCTTGCACAAAGCCGTGGAAGAAGTGCAAGCGTCCGCCCGTAACGTGGAGATCAGAGAGTAGGCAACACCTCTATCGCAAACGAGGAGAACCGACAAACACGTAATAGGGCACCCGCGTGAAAGGCAAATAGGGCAGGCCCCCGGCCGACTCTTCCCCATGTGTTTCATCACAGCGATGTCTGAGCCAGGGAAGATGATCAGGGCTCAGAAACACATTATCGTTGGCAAACCAGAAGGGCCAGAAGTGACGGGCAAATGGGCTGTGGTGTCTTTCTGTTTCCTGAACGTGCTTACGGGAGACATAAAAGTCTACGATGCCGATATGGCCACCCGGCTTTAGCATGCGACAGGCATTTTCCAAGGCCGCGAACCAATCGGGAATCATGGTCAACGAATAACTGAAGGTAACCAGATCGACCCCTTCTCCTTCCGGCACAAAGGTCGTCGCATCCGCCTCATGGAGGGTCACGTTCTCCAACCCGCGCTGCGCCACCCGTTCCCCGGCTACGGCGAGCAAGCTCGGCGACAGGTCTACCAGATGTATATGGGCAAAGTCCCTGCACCGCGCGCCCATAAAATCGAGGGATGCCCCCGTTCCCGCGCCAAGATCGACCCACGTCTGGGCAGGCGTCACCGGAAGGGATTCGAACAGGGCCTCTCGCCCATGTAGCAGTCGTTTCCGGAAATTATCGTAGTTCGATGCCTGCGGGCCATAGAACGCTTCAAGCCGCTCAGCGTGCGAGGCTCCCCGCACGGGATTCAGAAGCAAATGGTAGAGTGTCTTCAGATTCCCCATATCCCCTCCACTCAGGCCGTCGCCAGGGATGCGATGTAAAAGCTGCCGTAAGTGTGTACGCGATCTTCCCGATGCAGCGCGGCGGCCTTCGCGGTATCGAAGCGCAACAGTTCTTCAACGCGAAAAACACTCCCTCCCCGATTCACTTCCAAGGCGTTCACAAAGTCCGTGTTGGTGCCACCACTCCGCCAGATCATGCGGGCATCTTCCGTCGCCGTATCCATAATGGCCTGCCACTCCTTGCTCAGCTCTCTGTTTGGATCCTTCCACAGCCAATCCATATGATCGAGCAGTACAAATCGGGAAATCTTTCCGTCGTGACCTTCCAGAAAGTGACGCACCGTACCGGTATTCACCGAAATCACGTCCAACGCCCCCGCCTTCAAGGTCTGAAACCCATCGGCGGTCAGATACTCCGGGCAGCACGTAGGCGTATACGTGCCCGTAAGGTAGACGCGCCAGAAATAGTTGTCGTGAAGGGGTAATTGCCCGAACACGGCATCCAGACAGCCTTCCACAAAACCCGCAATCCCACCCTCGTGATATTGCTCTACCGTCTCCCGCTGTCGGCGTGGCACGCCAAGCATACTCAGCGTCATATCCCGCCCGATAAACCAGCGTAGATAGCGATTCCAGAACACGTCCCGTATTTCGTTGAAGTAGAGTGCCTGCTGGTCTTCCACGGTCGTGGACGCCAACAGCGCATCGATTCCCTCCCGCAACACGGGCTTGTGGTCCAGATAACGGTTGACCCACCACGCAAACGCGCCCGATGTCCCCCGGAAGTAGAAGCCCCTCGTCGAGTGCGCCGGGTCGAAGAAATTCCAATTGCGATCCCAATAGGCCTGGGAGTGCATGGAGAGTAAGGGCCGGAGGGTCCGGCGATAGATCCGCTCAAAGCCCGCCAACTCCCCACGACCGAAGAGGGCAAAAAAATCTTCGTACGTCAATGCCCGAATGCCCGCGAGCTTCAATTCCAGCAGGGCATTCTGACGGTGGTTCATGTCGATGGTATGCACGCTGCCCGCCCCGGCAAGCGCATAGTCTAAGGCGTTGCAGCCTGCCGACGTGATGACCAGCACGGCGTCATCACAGCTGAGTTCCAGGGCCTGTCGATCCACGCGGGGGTCTTCCCAACACGTGTTGTAGACGAGATTCCGACTGTGGACCATCTTGAAGCCAAACTGGCTTAACGCATTACCAATCATCGTGTTTCCCTGTCCCTGTGGGGTAGTCCCACGCACTAACGGTTGCCAATGTCACCGTAAGACAGGATAGATCCCCGCCATGTGGCCATTGTGAGGGCCCTATTGGGGAGCGATTAGATTGGACGCCACTCAGGAACTCGTGTCGTGCCCCGCATGTGGCACGGGGTCTCGCCGCCGCAGGAAGCGACCGATATAACCCACGCCCCCTTTGAGAATGCGATAGAACTTGGGGGCCAGCCAGATAAAAAACAAAAGGAAGATGACGACCAAAGCCAACGCCACCATGGGTGCCAGGAAACTCAAGCCCACCCCGACCACCACGACCACATCCTCAAAGACACTCAAGAGGCCGTTGGATACAGGCTCTGGGCTCGCATTCACCATAACCCGGGTGCTGGCTTTCGTCGTATGGCTCGTCAGGGCGACGCCACCGCAGGCGAGTGCCAAGGCCGTCTCGATGGCCGGGTCCCCGCCCGTTAGGGCGTAGCCGCCGACCACGGCCGCACCCACCGGCCGAATAAACGTATGGATACTGTCCCAGGTAGAATCTACCCACGGGATCTTGTCCGCAAAGAATTCCACCCCGAAAAGGATGGCAGCCACGATCATGACCGTTGGATGACCCATCACTTCCAGGCCCGCCATAGATTCCGGCAAGGTCGCCAGATTCAGTCGGACAATAAGCCCGACGCTAATTACGGTCGCATAGAGATTAAGCCCCGAAACGAAGCCCAGCCCGAATACGGTTCCCAAAAGGGTTAATGCTTCCATGACCCAGTTTTCCTTAGTTCATCCGACAATACGGCTACTCCCACTGGCTCTCACGATGATACCCGGTACCGCCCGGAGGGTCAACGCGCCGTCTGGTAAAAGCTACCCTCCAGACGGCTGAATTATTCAACCGGCACCCTATTCCGTAAAAACGCCCCTACTCCATGAAGAGCAGGGGCGCCAGTGAATTGAAATGGAACAGGTTCTTAGAGGCGACGCTCCGTCGGGCCGGTATAAATCTGGCGCGGACGGTGGATACGGCCATCGGGATCGTTGCGCATCTCGAGCCAGTGGGCAATCCAGCCGGGCATGCGGCCGATGGAAAAGAGCACGGTGAACATTTCCGTAGGAATCCCCATGGCGCGATAAATGATGCCGCTGTAAAAATCCACGTTGGGGTAGAGTTTGCGCTCCACAAAGAAGGGATCGTTAAGGGCGATTTCTTCCAGATTCTTGGCGATATCCAGCAACGGATCGTTCACACCCAGCTCGGAGAGCACATCATCTGCGGCCTGGCAAAGCAAACGGGCCCGGGGATCAAAATTCTTATAGACCCGGTGGCCAAAACCCATCAAGCGGAAGGGGTCATCTTTGTCTTTCGCCTTTTCTACATACTTCTTGTAGTTGCCGCCATCTTCCTGGATCATCTCCAGCATTTCCAGCACTGCCTGATTCGCACCACCGTGGAGCGGACCCCACAGGGCATTCACACCGGCGGAAATCGAGGCATACAGGTTGGCCCGACTGCTCCCCACCATACGCACCGTGGAGGTACTGCAATTCTGCTCGTGATCGGCATGAAGAATAAGGAGGGCGTCCAATGCGCGCTCCAGGACAGGAGAAACTTCATAGTCTTCGGTGGGCGTGCCAAACATCATACGGAGGAAGTTGGCCGAGTAACTGAGCTCCGAACGGGGGTAAATGACGGACTGTCCGACCGATTTCTTGTAGGAGAAGGCCGCCAAAGTCTTGACCTGCCCCATGAGCCGCATGATATTCAGGCTAATATGCTCTTCGTCTTCCCCGTCGTAGGGGTAGAAGGACGACATGGACGAAATCATGGACGCCAGGATGTTCATCGGGTGGGCGGTGACGGGAAAGTGGTCGAAGAACTTCAATTGGCTC